>JBQCDC010000231.1:0-2330 GCA_051961575.1 Marmoricola sp. | reverse complement strand
GCCGGAACTCTTCGGCCCGCGAACGTCGGCGACGTCGTCACGCTCGCCGGGTGGGTAGCTCGCCGGCGCGATCACGGTGGCGTCGCGTTCATCGATCTCCGTGATGCGTCCGGCTTCGTGCAGCTGGTGATCCGCGACCCCGAGGTCGCCCACGACCTCCGAGCCGAGTTCTGCCTGAAGGTGACCGGTGAGGTCACCGCTCGCACCGAGGAGAACGTCAACCCGAACCTGGACACGGGCGCGATCGAGATCGTGGTGACCGACCTCGAGGTGCTGAGCAGGGCCGCGGCCCTGCCGTTCCCGATCGACGACGCTGCGTCCGTGAAGGCGGGCGAGGTCGGCGAGGAAGCCCGATTGAAGTACCGGTACCTCGACCTGCGCCGATCCGGCCCGAGCCAGGCGCTTCGGCTGCGCAGCGAGGCGAACCGCGCGGCACGTGACGTGCTGGCTGGCCACGACTTCGTTGAGATCGAGACGCCCACGCTGACGCGATCAACGCCCGAAGGCGCTCGCGACTTCGTCGTACCCGCACGACTTCACCCCGGCAGTTGGTACGCCCTGCCGCAGAGCCCGCAGCTGTTCAAGCAGCTGCTCATGGTTGCCGGGATGGAGCGGTACTACCAGATCGCGCGCTGCTACCGCGACGAGGACTTCCGCGCCGACCGCCAACCGGAGTTCACCCAGCTCGACATCGAGATGAGCTTCGTCGAGCAGGACGACGTGATCGCCCTCGGCGAGGAGATCGTCGCGGCCCTGTGGAAGCTCATCGACGTCGAGGTTCCGCTTCCGTTGCCACGGATGACGTACGCCGAGGCGATGTCACGCTTCGGCTCGGACAAGCCGGACCTGCGCATGGGGCAGGAACTGGTCGAGTGCACTGAGTTCTTCAAGGACACCACCTTCCGGGTGTTCCAGGCGCCCTACGTCGGCGCTGTGGTGATGCCCGGGGGAGCGAGCCAGCCGCGCAAGCAGTTGGACGCCTGGCAGGAGTGGGCCAAGCAGCGTGGCGCCAAGGGTCTCGCCTACGTCCTCGTCCAGGAGGACGGCGAGCTCACCGGGCCGGTGGCCAAGAACCTGACGGACGCCGAGCGTGCCGGGATCGCCGCGCACGTCGGGGCGGTCCCCGGTGACTGCATCTTCTTCGGTGCGGGTGCCGCCAAGTCCACCCGCGGTCTGCTTGGCGCAGCACGCTTGGAGATCGGACGTCGCTGCGACCTGATCGACGAGAGCGCCTGGAGCTTCCTCTGGGTAGTCGACGCGCCGCTCTTCGAGCCTGCCGACGAGGCGACCGCGGCGGGGGACGTCGCTGTCGGCGAGGGCGCTTGGACCGCCGTGCACCATGCCTTCACCAGCCCGCAGGACCTGACGACCTTCGACACCGACCCCGGCAATGCGCTCGCCTATGCCTACGACATCGTCTGCAACGGCAACGAGATCGGTGGTGGCTCGATCCGTATCCACCGCGAGGACATCCAACGCCGGGTGTTCGCGATCATGGGCATCAGCGACGAGCAGGCCAGCGAGAAGTTCGGATTCCTCCTCGACGCGTTCCAGTTCGGCGCGCCGCCCCACGGTGGCATCGCCTTCGGATGGGACCGCGTTCTGGCCCTGCTGACCGGCTCGGAATCGATCCGGGAGGTGATCGCATTCCCCAAGAGCGGTGGCGGTTACGACCCGCTAACCGCGGCGCCGGCGCCGATCACCGCGCAGCAGCGCAAGGAAGCAGGAGTGGACGCGACGCCGCCGGCTGCCGTCGTCGAGCGCGCCTCGGTTTGAGCGACATTTTCATTAGGTTCAAAGACTTGCGCGGGTAGGGAGACAGCGAGAACCTTGCCGGGCTAGTGTGACTCAAGTGGCGCCCCCACTAGGGTGTTGGTCACGGTTTTGTCGGATTCGGATCACGAGGTGTTCATGTCGCTGCCCGCGTCTCAGCTCGAGACAATGGAGCCTCAGCACACAGGCGAAGTTCTAGCGACCACGGTCGCGGGAAAGTCGCCGGCCAAGTTGGCGATGGATCGCTTCCTTCGCGACAAGGGCTCGATGATTGCGCTGATCATCGTGACGATCTATGTGGCGGGTGGCATCTTGGCGCCGGTACTGGTGTCGATGCACGTACTGAAGCCGTACGTGTTCCACCAGAACCTGCTCAACATCAGCCAGGGTGGCATCCCGAATGGCTCCTTCGGGGGTACGAGTTGGGGCCACATCCTCGGCGTGGAGCCGCGGACCGGAACTGACTTTTTCTCCCGACTCTGGTACGGGCTGACCTTCTCGCTCTCGATCGCGCTGGCAGCCTCGATCATCACCACCGTTTTCGGCGTGGTGCTCGG
>JBQCDC010000230.1:0-8819 GCA_051961575.1 Marmoricola sp. | reverse complement strand
CTGGGCCCCGCGGGGCCGCTGCGCGAAGTAGGCCTCGACCTCGGGCCGTGACAGCTGCTGGGCCGTCCCCTCGACCCGCACCTGGCGATGCCACGCGTACCACCCGAACAACAGTGAGCAGCGCGGATCGGCCGCGAGCTCATGGCCCTTGCGCGAGTCGTGATTGGTGAAGAACGTGAAACCGCGCTCGTCGACCCCCTTCAGCAGGACAGTGCGTGACGAAGGCCCGGTCGAACCTACGGTGCTGAGCACCATCGCGTTGGGCTCTACCGCGCCCGAGGCGTGAACGTCGGCGAACCACACCCGGAAGAGCGCCATCGGGTCGGTCGCTTCGGCAGAGCCCTCGAAGGCCGAGGCAGGCTCGTCATATTCACGCCGCATGCGTGCCAGATCGGGATCCATGATTCGACCCTATTCGTCCCTTTCCCTTGCCTCTGGCAGGATTCGAACGAGGTGAACGAACGCTCACAAGGTCGTTCGGGACCGAACTTTTTATCGCTGGAAGAGGACGACTCATGCCCGATGCAAACGATGTCGAAGTACACGAGGGACTTGAGGGCGTTATCGCCTTCCGCACCGAGATCGCCGAGCCGGACAAGGAAGGCTCCGCGCTGCGCTACCGCGGCGTCGACATCGAGCAGCTGGTCGGCCGCGTTCCGTTCGAGAAGGTCTGGGGCCTTTTGGTCGACGGCACCTTCGATCCCGGCCTGCAGCCCGCCGAGGCCTTCTCCCTGCCGGTGCACACTGGCGACGTCCGCGTCGACCTGCAGTCGGCCATCGCGCAGCTGGCGCCGTCGTTCGGCTTCACGTACACCTACGACTCGACGCCCGAGAAGGTCCGCGAGGACCTCGGCCGTGCGGCCGTCATGGTGCTGGCGTGGGCGGGTCAGTCCGCGCGCGGCATCGGCCACCCGGTCGTCCCCCAGCGCCTCGTCGACCAGGGCACGACCCTGGCCGAGAAGTTCCTGATCCGGTGGCGCGGCGAGGCCGACCCGCTGCACGCGAAGGCGGTCGACGCCTACTGGTCATCGGCCGCTGAGCACGGCATGAACGCCTCGACGTTCACGGCCCGCACGATCACCTCGACCGGCGCCGACGTCGCAGCCGCCCTCTCCGGCGCCATCGGCGCGATGTCGGGCCCGCTCCACGGCGGTGCGCCCTCGCGTGTGCTCGGCATGATCGAGGACGTCGAGAAGAGCGGCGACGCGCGCAAGTACGTCAAAGGCCTGCTGGACTCGGGCGAGCGCCTGATGGGCTTCGGCCACCGCGTGTATCGCGCGGAGGACCCTCGTGCCCGCGTGCTGCGCCGTACCGCCCGCGAGCTCGGCGCCCAGCGCTACGAGGTCGCCGAGGCGCTCGAGACTGCCGCACTCGAGGAGCTTCGTGAGCGTCGCCCGGACCGTGTGCTGGAGACGAACGTCGAGTTCTGGGCGGCGATCGTGCTGGACTTCGCCGATGTGCCCGCGCACATGTTCACGTCGATGTTCACCTGTGCCCGTACGGGCGGGTGGTCAGCGCACATCCTCGAGCAGAAGCTGACCGGCCGCCTGATCCGCCCGTCCGCGATCTACACCGGGCCCGGCGAGCGCAAGGCCAACGAGGTGCCCGGTTGGCACGACGAGTGGATGCTCGCCTGACCGGAGGTTGAGGAGGCCCGAAGGGCCGTCACGAAACCTCCTCGCGACGGTGCTTGCGCACCTCCAACACCTTCCAGGTAACCAGCGCGCCCACCACGATCACGACCACACCGATCAGCAGCCCGGTGTTGGCCTTGCTCGCGAAGGCCTCCCACGACTTGCCGGCCGCGTGACCCAGGACGACGAAGGTCGTCCCCCACACCAGACCGCCGAGCGCGTTCCAGCGCAGGAACACCGGGTAGTGCATGTTCGAGGCGCCGGCGATCGCGGGCATCAGCGCGCGGAAGAGCGCGACGAAGCGACCCAGGAACACCGCGGCCGCGCCGCGTCGCTGCAGGAACTCCTCGGTCTTGACGAACTTGGACTCGTGCTTGGCGAGGACGCCCTTGCCGCGCACGCGTCGGAAGAGGTGCTTCCCCAGCTCGTACCCGACCGTGTCCCCGGCGATCGCGGCGATGACCACCACGGCGATCGCCGCTGCCAGCGGGATGTGACCGAAGCTGGAGGCGACCCCGGTGATGACCGCAGCGGTCTCTCCCGGGATCACGAACCCCAGGAAGATCGCGTCCTCGAGGAACACCAACAGGCCGCAGACCACCAGCAGGAGCGCTGGATTCAGAGCCAGCAGATGCTGAGGCAGGTCTCGGAGGAACGAGATCGCGAGCGGCGTCATGACGGTGAGTGTGCCCGATCGTTGATGAAGACCTTCGCGTAGCAGCGCGAAAGCGGCGCGTCGGCGTAGTACCCGAAGCCGGCGATCGAGGTGTAGCCGGCGGACTCGTAGAGCGCCATGGCCTCCGGCTGACGCAGTCCGGTCTCGAGCACGATCGACGCCGATCCGGCTGCCAGCGCGCTGCTCTCGAGATGCGCCAGCACCTGGCGGGCGTAGCCGAGACCCCGCGCCTCCGGGACGACATACATGCGCTTGACCTCGACCGTGCTGTCAGCGAGAACGTCGGGCGGGACCGGTCGTCGACGCCAGCCGCCCATGGCGACCGGCACCTCGTCGGCATAGCCGATGAAGAAGGCCCCCTCGGGGTCCTCGAAGTGGGCGGGGTCGATCGGCGTCTCGTCCGGGCCGCCATAACGCACCACGTATTCGGCCTGAACCCGCTCGATGAGTGCCACCGCGTCGCGATGGGTGATCGGGTGGCGGTCGATACGCAGCATGCCTGAGACAATAGAGCGGTGACGGCAATCCAGATTCCAGAAGCCCTGCTGCCCGCGGACGGCCGCTTCGGTTCCGGACCGTCCAAGATCCCGGACGGCCGCCTCGACCTGCTCGCGAAGACCGGACGATCGCTGATGGGAACCTCGCACCGGCAGCCTCCTGTCAAGGACCTGGTGCAGCGCGTGCGCCGCGGCCTCGCCGAGCTGTTCGAGCTGCCTGACGGCTATGAGGTCGTGCTGGGGAACGGCGGGTCGGTCGCGTTCTTCGACCTGGCCACCTACGCGCTCATCCGCAACCGCAGCCAGCACGCGGTCTTCGGCGAGTTCGGCAAGAAGTTCGCCAAGGCCGCGATCCAGGCTCCGTGGCTCGACGCCCCGACCGTCAACACCTCGGCCTGGGGCGAGGTCAGCACGCCGACCTTCGAGGCCGACGTCGACGTCTACGCCTGGACGCACAACGAGACCTCGACCGGCGTCATGGCTCCGATTGTGCGCCCGGCCGGCGCTACTGACGATCAGTTGATCCTCATCGACGCGACCTCGGCCGCCGGCGGCCTCACCGTCGACCCGACCGAGTGCGACGTCGACTACTTCGCCCCCCAGAAGTCGTTCGCCTCGGACGGCGGTCTCTGGTGCGCGTTCCTCTCGCCGGCTGCGATCGCACGCGCCGAGGAGATCGCTGCCAGCGACCGCTACATCCCGGCGTTCTTCGGCCTGGCCGAGGCGATCAAGCAGTCGCGCGCAGGCCAGACCGTGAACACCCCGGCGGTCGCCACGCTGATCCTCATGGAGGAGCAGATCGGCTGGATGCTCGCGCGGGGTGGTCTGGGAGCGATGGCGGCTCGAACGGCCGCGTCGGCGGAGGCGCTCTACGGCTGGGCGGAGAAGGCCTCGTACGCCATGCCGTTCGTGACCGACCCGTCGATCCGCTCGCACGTCGTCGGCACCATCGAGCTGGACACAGCCATCGACCTGGATCGACTCACCGACGTGTTGCGCAGCCACGGCATCGTCGACACCGACGCCTACCGCGGTGTCGGCCAGAACCAGCTTCGCATCGCGATGTACCCCGCGGTCGACGCGAGTGATGTCGAGGCTCTGACGGCCTGCATCGACTACGTCGTCGAGCGGCTCTAGGAGCCGAGCAGCTCGCCTAGCTTCGGTCGCAGGTGCCACTGCTCCACCAACGCGTCGTACTCGGCACGCGAGGCCGGCTGACCGGTGCGCACCGCTCGGATCAGGCTGTTGCGCGGCGTGTGCGCGGACTCGATGAACTCGACGACGTCCACGCGGTACCCGACGGAACGCAATAGCCCTGCGCGCAGCGCGTCCGTCAACGTGTCCGCCAAGCGCTCGCGCACGATGCCGTCGCGTACGAGCAACGAATACGGCTCGGGCGCTCCGACCTCACGGATCTGCGCCGCGATGTCGTGGTGGCAGCAAGGAGCCGCAAGCACCACGGCCGACTCCCATCCGACCGCTTGAGCCAAGGCGTCGTCGGTCGCGGTGTCGCAGGCATGCAGAGCCAGCACGATGTCCGGCGACTCCAGCTCGACCTCACCGATCGCTCCGACCACGAACGACATCGCGTCGGCAACGCCCAGCTCCGCCGCCACTTCGGCGTTGTGCTGCTTCGACTGCTCCTTGACGTCGACGCCGGTCACGACGGCCGGCAACCCCTCCTGGGCGAGCCAAGCCTGCGCAGCGAAGGTCAAGTACGCGTTCCCGCAGCCGAGGTCCGCCACTCGCCAGGGTTCCTCAGCCGTCGGCCTGCGCAGCCTGCCGGCCTTCACGGCGTCGTCGACCACGGTGGACAGCGCCCGCACGAACTCCTCGATCTGGCGGAACTTCGCCTGACGGCTCGGCTTGATCCGACCCTCGGCATCGGTGAGGCCGAGCGCGCGGAACACCCGCAGGTCCGAGGAAAGAAGGCGCCGCTTGCTCCGGTCGTGCGATCGGTCGACCTCGGCCGACGCGGCCCGCTTGCTCCGGTTCACGAGGACCTTGCCCTTGCGATTGACCCGGACCTGAACGGTCTCGACGGTCGTCTCCACGTGCCAGTTGGCGAAGCCGATGGCCAGCAGCTCGTCGAGAGCGGCCTCGGCATCGTCGTGGTTCTTGGTGAAGGCCTGGCGCTCGTCGAAGAGCTCGACCTGGAGTCGCCGACCTGCGGTCAGATCCACGTATCGGACCTCGGCCCGCCGCCAGGGAACCTCAACCTCACGCTGAGCCCCAGACCCGACCGCGCGGATCAGGCCATCGGCGTCGAGAAGGAGGTCACGGACCTCGGGAAAGTTCTGCATCACTTCTGCAGCTGGGCGATGACCACCACGATGAGCAGAGCCACCAGCGCCAGCGGAATCAGGAGTCGGCGGTAGCGGGGATGCATGCGCGCGATTCTACGACCACTCGAGCAGTGGCCATTCGGTACACCAGGACGGCAAGAGCTGCGCCGAACAGAGTCAAGGCGCCACCCGCATACAGCGTCCACCGGGCTCCCCACGCCGCGCCGATCCACCCCATGACCGGCGATCCCAGCGGAGTGCCGCCCATCACGATCATCATGTAGAGCGCCATGACGCGACCCCGCATAGCCGGGTCCGTGCTCAGTTGCACAGTGGTATTCGCCGCGTTGAGCATCGTCAGGAGCGACAGCCCGAGAAGCGGTGTCATACAGGCGAACAGAACGTAGGTCGGCATCGCGCCCGCCACGATCTCGACGACCCCGAACGCCAGCGCGGCCATGATCACCAGTTGCGGACGCGGCTTGCTCGAGCGACGAGCCCCGAGCAATGCGGCACTCAATGAGCCGAACGCGAGCGTCGTTCCCAAGAGCCCGTATTCGCCTGGCCCCTTGCCGAAGACCTGGGTGGCCATCAGGGCTGACGTCATCTGGAAGTTCATGCCGAAGGTGCCCGCGAATCCACCGGCGATCAGCACCATGAGGAGTTGCGGACTGTGCAGCACATAGCTGACGCCATCGCGGATCTGCCCGCGGCCGCGCGGCGCTCGCGGAACCGGAGTGAGTTCGCTCGAGCGCATCATTCGCAGCGCGATGATCACCGGGATGTAGCTGACCGCGTTGAAGGCGATCACGGCGCCCGTGGCGCGCTCGCCGGAGCCGAGAGCCGCGATCAGGAAACCGGACAGCGCCGGGCCGATGACCCGAGCCAGGTTGAACGAGGCGGAGTTCAGGCCGACCGCGTTCGTGAGGACGTCGGGCTCGACCATCTCGCTCACGAACGACTGGCGCGCGGGCGCATCGAAGGCGGCCGCGGTGCCGAAGCCCAGAGCGACGACGTAGACCATCCAGGGTTGAGCGACACCCGACAGAGCAAGGACGGCGAGAACGGCCGACCAGGCGCCCAGGCCGACCTGGGTCAGTTGGAGGAGCTTGCGCTTGGGCATGCGATCCGCGACCAGCCCTGCATAGGGCGAGAGCAGCAGGATCGGGAGGAACTGGAGACCGGTGGTGATACCGAGCGCGACGCTGGCCTGCGCCTGGTCGCCGTGGTGCAGCACCAGCACCAGCCAGTCCTGGGCGACGCGCTGCACCCAGGTGCCGGTGTTGGAGACGATCCCGCCCATCGCGTAGAGGCGGTAGTTGCGCACCCGCAGAGCCCGGAACGTGGGACTCATTCGGCGGCCAACCGTTCGAGGATCGGGGCTGCGGCGCGCAGGACTGCTCGCTCATCCGGGCTCAGATCGCGAAGCTTGCATGCGAGCCAGGCATCGCGGCGCTTGCGGTCGGCGATGAGCGTCGCGCGGCCCTTCTCGGTCAGGTGCACCACGACCAGGCGGGCATCGGCCTCGTGCTGCTGGCGCTCGACGTAGCCGCCCGTCTCGAGAGCGGTGACGGTTCGCGTCATGCTCGGTGGGCGGACCCGCTCGTGGGCGGCGAGCTCACCGATCTGCAGCGGCCCGCGTCGGTACAGGCAGCCGAGCACGGTCATCGCGCCGATGCTCAGCTCGTTGCCCGGATCGCGTTCGCCCATGAGACGTCGCCGGAGCCTGACCACGCTCAGCCTCAACTCGGAGGCGAGACCGGCATCGGTCCTGGCGACGGTCTCAGTGGAAGGCATGTTCTTAGTTTAGGTCATTACCTTTGCTAAGTAAATAGCCGAGGCGAGGGATCGGATACATTCAGGGCATGCGGGAGTCCAGCCACCCCGATCAGTACGAGATCGGTCGTCGCCGTTACGCGGTGGCCGTCGTGCGCGAGATCGACCCCTCGGGGGCGCGGGTCGTCATGGTCGGCACGATCCTGTGGGCGGTGGCGTTCGTCCTGCTGTTGCCGTTCTGGGGCAGGCTCTCCTCCGAGGGCCACCTGTGGTGGCTGTGGACCTGCGCAGCCGGCTTCGGCTTCGGCGTCATCGGCACCGACCACTGCCGTCGGCGCGCTCGACGCCGCTAACCGGAGGTTGAGGAGCCGCGAAGCGGCGTCACGAAACCGGTCTAGAAGATTTCGAAGTCGTCGCGGCTGAGCGTGTCGAGTGCGTGGTCCGCGAGCGGCGGCGGGAGCTGCTTGCGACGAAGCTGCGCCTGCGAGTGCGCACCGCAGCCGTGGTCGAAGGAGACCACGCGAGCGTCGTCGTTGGCGTAGGCGTTCGCGCACACGCCGAACATGGTGGAGAGCGGACCCGACAGACGAACGAGGAAGCCGCAGCTGCCACAGCGACCCGGAGCGGCCTTCGCGATCGCCGACGCCGGCCCACCAGAACCGTCATACCAGCGCTGCGCGGCCTGGTCGCGACCCTCCAGGGAGAGCACCCGCGGGCGCCCGAGTCCGACCTCGTCGGTCAGCGCACGCGCGGCCTGCCGGTCGACCGTCGGCTCGTCGTCGTCACCGGCGAAGTAGCCCGGGACCAGGCGCGGATCGTCTTCGTCCACGGGCAGGATGTCGCCCGGCGAGAGGTCGCCCGGCTGAAGTCGCTCGCGCCACGGCACCCATGCGGGCGCGAGGATCGCACCCTCGCCCGGGAGCAGCACCAGCTCGGCGATGGTCGGCTCCGCGTCCGGCAAGGTGATCACGGTGATGGCCCAGGCCCATCCGCGGTACCCACGCTGCACGTTCTCGAAGCGGTACGTGCTCACCTGCTCCGCACCGACGGTCGCCTCCGCGTCGATACCGCGGAACTCGCCGACAGCGTCCTCACCGACAGCCTCGACGAGGCATGCGCGGGCAACATCGAGCGCAGGGGCCTCGGAGCGGGAGTCGAGCACGGGAGTCACAGAGGGATTCTCGCCCATCGACCCCGCAGATGCATCATCGGTCGAGAATGTGGGCGGTGTGTCGGTCTGACTTGGCAAGATGGGTTCCATGAGTGATCCGTTGTCGCAGCAGCAGCCTGCGCATGACGACAACGGGTGGGGCACGGCGGCACAGGCATCGAGCCGCGGTATTCGCGCGGCCGGCCGCGGTATGCGAGCGGCCGGTAAGGTCACCGGACGTGGCGCGCGCTTCGCGTTCCTGCAAGCAAGGAGGGCAGCTCGCGCCGAGGGCGCTGAGGCGTCCGGCCTGTACCGGTTGATCGAGCTCAGCGCCGTGGCCGCCGCAGGCGACGCCGCCGTCACTATCTCGCTCGCGGGCACGTTGTTCTTCGCGAATCCGGGCGGCTCCCGAGCGCCCGTGGCTCTCTACCTGGGCATGACGATGCTGCCCTTCGCGGTGCTCGCGCCCCTGCTCGGGCCGTTCCTGGATCGCTTCAGCCACGGTCGCCGCTGGGCCATCGGTGGCACCCTCGCGCTGCGTGGCTTCCTCTGCTGGCTGATGGCCGACGCCATCGCCGGACACTCGATCGCCCTCTATCCCTATGCCCTCGGCGTGCTGGTGTGCTCGAAGGCCTACGGCATCGCCCGGTCTGCCACCGTGCCCCGACTCCTGCCCGAGAACGTCACCTTGGTGAAGGCGAACGGGCGCATCTCCTTGGCCGGCATTGTGGGCGTCGCGGTTTCGGCGCCCTTGGCCGGCTTGGCCTCGCTCGCCGGTCCGCAGTGGTCGATGCGGTACGC
>JBQCDC010000229.1:0-3097 GCA_051961575.1 Marmoricola sp. | reverse complement strand
AGGCGGCACCGGACAGGCGGATCGCGCCCGCCCGCACCTCGTCGAGCGGGAACCAACGCGCGTCCACCGTCGATCCATCGACCTCCTGCACCACCGGAGTCGCGTTCAGCGGATCGAGCAGGACGGCGTCGTAGTAGAGCCGAATCGCGTGACGGGGAGAGCGACGCTCCCCCGTGATCGCCGACGCCACATGGGCGATCTCTCCGACGGTGACCTCGAGTCCGGTCTCCTCGCGGACCTCGCGGACGACGGCATCTGCCGGATGCTCGCCGAAGTCGACACCGCCACCCGGGAGGTGCCAGGTCTCGCGGCTCGCGACCTTGGGCGCGAGCCGGCACAGCAGGATCTCCTCGCCGCGCGTGATGACCGCGTACGCGGCGACGCGTTGCCTCGCCATCAGCTGAAGGGCGGCCGCTCGTCGCGGGCCACCGATCGGCGCCCGGCCCACTTCCAGACGCGAGCCGCGCGGTCACGGTCCTCGTCGGTGACCAGGTTCCCCATCCAGCGGAGGGCGAGCGTCATCAACCAGTCGCTGCGCATGCCGAGCGGTCCGAGCGCGGCGACGATCTTGGGGTTGGTCGCGATCAGGGCCAACCTGCGCGCGATCGAGAAGGCTTCTCCGTAGTGCTCACGGAGCTCGTCCGCCCAGACGCCCAGGTCGTCCGCGCTTATGAGGAGATCCGCTACGAGACGGCCGGTTTCCAGGCCGTAGTCGATACCTTCTCCGTTGTGGGGGTTCACGCACGCCGCCGCATCCCCGATGAGCGCCCAGTTCGCGCCGGCAACGCCCGAAACCGCACCACCCATCGGCAGCAAGGCGGACGTCGGTCGCTGCAGCTCGCCGCTGAGCTGGAAGTCCTCACGGCGCAGGTTGGCGTAGTGCTGCATCAACGGTCGCAGGGCCAGATCGGCGGGACGCTTCGAGCTGGCGAGCGTGCCGACGCCCAGGTTCACCTGGCCGTTGCCCAGCGGGAAGATCCAGCCGTAGCCGGAGAGAACGGCGCCGTCCTCGTCGCGGAGCTCCAGGTGGGAGCTGATCCAGGGATCGTCGTGCATCCCGGAGTCGACGTAGGAGCGGGCGGCGACGCCGTAGACGGTGTCACGGTGCCACTCGCGTCCGAGCTTCTTGCCCAGCGGCGACCGGACGCCGTCGGCCACGATCACACGTTCGCACGCGATCTCGCGATGCTCGCCTCCGATCTCGACGACGACCGCGCTGACGCGCTCACCGTTTCGCACGACGTCAACTGCACGCGCACCGTCGATCGCGGAGGCACCGGCCTTGATGGCCGTCGTGCGGAGGTGGTCGTCGAGCTCGGTCCGCGCGACGGCGGATCCGTAGGCGGGCAACGTGCCGCCCGGCCACGGTAGTTCGAGCGCCTGGCCGAACCCGTGAGCCTTCATGCCGTGAGTGACCGTGTGGGTGCGGACCCAGTCGTCGAGCCCGAGCCTGCCGAGCTCAGCGATCGCGCGCGGGGTCTGGCCGTCGCCGCAGGTCTTGTCGCGAGGAAACACGGCCGAGTCGATGAGCATGACATCGAGCCCGGCCTTGGCCGCCCATGCGGCCGCCGACGAGCCCGCCGGGCCCGCACCGACAACGAGGACATCGGTGCTGGTCGGCTGGCTGCTCATCCCCCCATTGTCGCAGCCGAGCGCGTGATCAGGCCGAGCGCCCGACGTGTGTGCACACGCACACCTTGTTGCCCTGCGGGTCGGCCAGCACCACGAACCGAGGCTCGGCCTCACGGCTGACGACGGTTCCTCCGGCCGCGACCGCCGCCTCGATCCGCTCCGTCGCCACCTCCGGCGGCACCGTGATGTCGAAGTGGAAGCGCTGTCGGGGCTCGTCGTGCTTGTCGGTCTGCTGGAACCACAGCATGGGTAGGTCACCGCTCGGGTCGGACAGCTCATCGTCGATGCCAGGGGTGTCCTTCAGGCCGAGCACCGCGCGCCAGAACGGCTTGATCTCGGCGATGTCCCACGTGTCGAGGCCGATCTCGACGCGGGAGACCACGGCCGGATCCGCGCTCACCCCGAGGTCCGCAGCGATGGCGCTGATCTTGCGCGCCAGGTCGACGTCGCGCTGGGTCCTGCCGTTCACGTCGTGGCTCATCAGCCGAACGTTGAGATGTGGATATCGAAGGTCGAGATCGGGATGGTGGTTCATCTCCTCGGCCACCGCACCGATGCGCTCGACCATGGCCAGGCCGACATCGAAGCGTTTGGTGAGGAATCGTGCCTGGAGAGATTGGGGCATTGGCCGCCAGTCGTCGAGGCCGTCCATCGCGCTGATCTCGTCGCCGCTGAATCGTCGCTCGTCCATACCCTCGACCCTTGCACGAACCACCAACTACGGCCAGTGGCTCGCAGCCCCCACTACGGCCTCACAAGCGGCCAGCAGCTCGACGTCGGTGAAGCCCATGCGGCTGTACATGGCAGGGATGGTGAGACCCGCCGCGCCGAGCGCGACGCGTCGCTCCTCAGCTGGTCCGCCGCCTGCCGCAACATCAACCACGGGGACGGTCGGGCGAGTGCTGACCCACGCCACGGCGTCGGGCTGCGCCCCGTCCGCGAGCCCGACCACGCCCAGCGTCTCCTGCTCACGAACCTGTTCCACCAGCCCGGGCAGAGTCGCCCCGACGTGCAGGGTTGTCCGCGCGTCAGGCCGAACGACGACGCCGACCCACCCCGCCTCGCAAGCAGCCACCCCCATCACCGCGATCGGCGGTGCGAGCGGAACGGGCTGTAGTGGCGCCGACTCGAGATCGCCCAGAAGCTCCTCAAGAGCCCCCCGAACCACCTCATCGCCCTGCGCCGCCCGGACCGAGGCCACTAGCCCCTCAAGGTCAGCCCGCCACTTCTCCACGGCCCGATCATGCCCGAGCCCGCGCAACAACTGACGGTTCGCGCGTGACAAGTGCCCGCTCGCGCGTGAGAAGTGACGGCTCGGCGGGCTGGGAGGGCGACCTTTGGGCGTGCAAAAAACCCCGTAGGGGACCAAACCACCAAATGGGCAGGGTGGCGCGTTGCCGGGGAGGGGGGTTTTCGCGCCGGCCCCGGCGGGGGCCCCAACCCGCGAACCCGTAGTTATTTTAAG
>JBQCDC010000228.1:0-5058 GCA_051961575.1 Marmoricola sp. | reverse complement strand
GGCTTGCCGATGCGCCTGCCGCGGGCCTCGGCCTCGCGGTGGCGGCTGGGAAACGCCGAGGTCGCGACCTCGGGGAGGGCGTTCGCAGTCGTCGTCATGCAATTATTGTGACGCGAGTAATTACTCGCATACAATTCGCGTTTGTGCGAAAGATTCCGAGGCAGGAGCGCTCCCGGCTCATGGTCGAACGGATCGTCACGGCGGGCCGCGAGACGTTGGTCCGCGACGGCTACGCCAACTTCACGACGAACAAGGTCGCCGAGGCGGCGGGCGTGAGCCCCGGTTCGCTCTACCAGTACTTCCCCGACAAGGCCTCGATCCTCGACATGATCATCGACCGCTACTGGGACGAGGTGTCTGTTCGAGTTGCCGGCACTCTGCGCGAGACCAACGGAGTCGACGTTGCTCGTGATCCGGTAGCGGCGGTCCGGGTGGTGAACGCGGCTCTGGTCTCAGCGCTGGAGCAGGACGCACCGCTGCTTCGCATCGTCATCGACGAGATTCCTCCGTCGCGCATCCGCGAACGCCGAGCCGTCCTCGAGCAGCGGATCATGGATGTGGTGGTCACCTATCTGGTGGTCGCGCTGAACCTGCCCGCCGCGGATGCCACCACGCGTTCGTGGGTGGTCGTGCTGACCCTGGAGGCCCTATCGGCTCGCTGGGTCCTCGAGCAGCCCGCCCACGTGACCCGCGACGACTTCATCGACGAGCTCACCGCGCTGGCGATGGGCTATCTCGTCCGGTGACTCAACCCTTGTACGGCTGAGGATTGCCCGCCTTGTTCAGGCAGGTGGAGCCTGCGATCACGGCCGGCACCCGGTACTTCTTCAAGTCCGCGCAGCCGTACCCGGTCTGCGTTCCGATGATCTCTCTCCACGTGCCGTCGACTCGCGCGTAGAGCGCGTTGTTGCCACCGCGCGCGCAGGTGCCGCTCCCGAAGACACCCTCATCGCTCGCGTTGGCGAAGCCATCGGCGCGGTAGGCCGTGACGGTGATCAACGCCGAGGCCTGACAGCCGGGCACCGAGCCTCCGGAGACCCACAGCTCGTGCAGCTGCTTCGTGATGAAGGCGCGGAAGTCGGGCGAGGTGTCCTTCAACGCACGCTGCACGTTCTTGATCGTCACGCTCACGCCGTCACCCCGGTAGGTGACCAGCCTGGGGCCGCTTGGCGTCGTCGTCCCGCAGGCCGTCAGGCCGATCAGAGTGGCGGCGATCGCCGAGGCGAGGGTGACGGGGCGCGATGCGATGGCCATGTCAGGGAGCCTAGGAGTCACGTGGGCGCTCAGGCGCTAGGCCCGCCGAACCACCCGTTGCGGCGTCCGTAGAGCAGCAGACCTGTCGTCGCGACGACCTCAGTGCCGATGCCGAACACCCAGAATCCCCAGGCGTGTGCCTGCATCCCGTTGACCATGTAGCCGAAGTTCTGTCCGAAGAAGCCGGTGAGGAAGCTCAGGGGGAGGAACACGGTGGCGATGATCGTCAATTGCTTCATGATCACGTTCAGCCGGTTCGAGACCATGGAGATGTGGGTGTCGACGGCGCCCGTGACCAGGTCGCGGTAGGAGTCGACCAGGTCGCTGATCCGGATGAGGTGGTCGTAGAGGTCGCGGAAGTAGCGCAGGTCCTCGTCGGTCATCTGGTCCAGCGAGTCGACCCCGCTGAGCACCCGGGCCATCAGGTCGCGCTCCGGAGTGATCGACTTGCGATAGCCGACCAGTTGCCGCTTCATCGTGAAGAGGTCGCCGAGCTGCTCCTCGCTTGGCTGCTTGAGGATGTCGTCCTCGAGCGTGTCGATGCGGTCGTCGAGCTCGGCCAACGGCCCGAAGTAGCTGTCGACCAGATGGTCGATCACCAGGTAGGCGACGGTGATCGCCATCGGCGAGATCTCCTTGGGCGGGTGGTGCTCGAGCCGCTGGTGCACCTCGCGGAAGATCGTCTCGCAGTGGGGGCTCACCGTGACCACGAACGTCTTGCCGATGAACATG
This sequence comes from Marmoricola sp., assembly GCA_051961575.1. Classification (GTDB taxonomy): domain Bacteria; phylum Actinomycetota; class Actinomycetes; order Propionibacteriales; family Nocardioidaceae; genus Marmoricola. The sequence goes on along the minus strand of JBQCDC010000228.1, from coordinate 3,072 downwards.
TGCACCTCGGCGAGCGCGCCCTCGTCGTCGAGGCCGTGCGCCACCCAGTAGGTGAAGCCGTCGTACTCGTCGATCTTGGGCCGCTGACCGAACCGAACCGCATCCTCGACAGCCAAGGGATGGAAGCCGAACGTCTTGAGCAGGAGGTCCTTGCCGCCGTCCTTGACCGATTCGATACAGAGCCAGAAGAACTCTCCGCTCTTCAGCAGATCGGTGACGGCCTGCGGTGTAGCGTCGTTAGACACTCCACCAGACCGGTAGATCGTTCCCAGAGAGGTCATAGAGTCATCGTGCCAAGTCCCAGCCAGCATGACGTCGAGCCCGCGCAGCGACACGCGTCCGATGTCACGGTCGTCGCACGCCGTGTGGCAGGTCTGCTGGTGCTCACGGTGGGTCTCATCGGGTTGGCGGTGGGCACCTTCCGGTACCGACACCTCAACGACCTGACCGCCATCGTGTTCGCCTTCGGCGCGGCCCTGCTGGCGCTCGGTGTGATCGCGGTGATCGCGGTGCCCCTCCTTGAAGTCGGGCCGCGCTTCAACTCAGCTCTGGTGCGGTGGGCCGGCTGGATCCCCGGATTCGGCCTGGTCCTCACCGGGATCACGCACTTCACGGACTGGAAGTTCTACCGCGACGAGGCGCGCTGGCTCACCGTCCACAAGAAGGCCACGATGGACGGTGTGTACGACGAGGGCTTCGTGTTGATCGCCCTCGGTGTCCTCCTGATCGCGGCGGCTCTCCTCGCCGCCCACGCCAGCCGGCGCGCGCGTCAGGCGTAGTCCGCGGCAGTTCCCCAGGCGGCGGTCCGCGGCGAGGACTCGCCGATCTCGGGGCAGTGAACGCCGGTCATGTTGGTCGGCATGCAGCGGTTGCAGTGGATGCATTCCGAGCGAACGTTGTCGCCGCCCTCGCCGGCCAATCGGTTGACGAGGTCGGGCTCACGCACCAGCGCTCGGGCCATCGCCACGAACTGGAAGCCCTCCGCCATCGCGGTGTCGATGCCGGCGCGGTCGACGACGCCGCCGAGCAGGATCATCGGCAGCTTGACCTCGGCACGCACCTTGCGCGACATCTCGAGCAGGTAGAGGTCCTCGTAGGGGTACTCGCGGATGAACCGCTTGCCCATCATCAGGATTCCTGTGCGGATCGGTTGCCGCATCACGGCCGCGAACTCGCGGACCGGTGCGCCGCCGCGGAACAGGAACATCGGGTTCAGCAGGGAGGAGCCCGCGGTCATCTCGAGGGCGTCGATGCTGCCGTCGGACTCCAGCCACTGCGCCGTCTGGATCGACTCCTCGATGCTGACACCGCCACGCTTGCCGTCGGTGAGGTTGAGCTTCGCGATGATCGCGACGCGGTCGCCGACGGTGTCGCGGACAGCCTGGGCCACGCGGCGCGCGACCTTGGCGCGGTTCTCGAGCGATCCGCCGAACTCGTCCTTGCGGTGATTGATAGCCGGACTGAGGAACGCGCTCGCGAAGTAGCTGTGCCCGAGGTGGACCTCGATCGAGTCGAACCCGACCTCGACCGCCATCCGAGCGGCGTCGGCGTGCGCCTGCACGATCCGGTCGATGTCGCGGACCTTCGCCTTGCGCGTCACCCGAGCGCCTTGGTTGGGGAAGGCGCGGCTGGGTCCGAGGGCGGGCATGTGGGTTCCACCGGGATCGGCGACCGGTCCGGCGTGCCCGATCTGGGCGGAGATGGCAGCACCTTCGGCGTGGACCGCGTCGGTCAGCGTGCGTAGTCCGGGCAGGGCCTCGGGACGCCAGTAGACCTGGTGCTCGTTGGTGCGACCCTCGGGCGAGACGGCCAGGTAAGCCACCGTGCTCATCCCGACTCCGCCTGCGGCGAGAGTTCGGTGGAAGTCCACGAGTTCCTTGGTCACGCGACCGCCGTGGGCAAGCCCTTCATAGGTGGCCGACTTGATGACGCGGTTGCGCAGGGTGACCGGTCCGAGCTTCGCCGGAGCGAACGGATCTAGAACGTGTTCCACTTTTACAGACTATTAGGGGAGGTCGTCCTCGGTCCAGGTCACGCCCTCGCGAATGACACGGGCGGGCACGCCGGCGACCGCGGTGTTCGCCGGGATCTTCTGGCCGCGAACCATGCTGCGCGTCCCGATCACGCTGTCGTCGCCGATGTCGACGTGCCCGGTGATGATCACGTCGCGGCCGAGCCAGAGGTGGCGGCCGAGTGTGATGGTCGCGCCGTAGGGGTTCAGCCGGACGCCGGTCTCTAGGCTCTCCAGCCGGTGCATGTCGTCGGTGGCCACGTAGACGTTCGCCGCCCAGAGCTGCCCCCAGCGCGCCAGGATCGAGCCACCGTTGCGCGCGTCGACCACCGCTTCGCGGGTCGCCGTGACGCCGCCGTCGAAGATCACGCTGGACCCGGCGCCGCAGTAGATGTCGCCCGCAGTGAACTCCGACTCCGGCCCGAGCAGCACCGTGGCGCCGGCCCCGCTCACCAGCAGGGAGGACAGGTTGGGCACGTCCGTGGCGACGACCAGAAGGGTGTCGCTGCACGGGAACCCGACGAGCTTGTTGATCACCTTGTACGGCAACACCCCGCCCGGGACCGCGTAGAGCGCGTTGCCGTTCTCGTGCCACCAGTCGGGCAGCGGTCCGAGGACCTCGCGCACCGCGAGCGCGCCCACGATGGCCTGATCCGCGCCCCGCTCGAGGAGGCGATCGGCATGCTCGGACGTCAGGCCGCCTCCGAACTCCCAGTCCATGCGACTCCTCGTTAGGCTCGGCGGGTGACCGAACAGGCTGATCAGGTGACCGTCATTGTGCTCGCTGCGGGTGGCGGCACGCGGATGCGGTCCAAGCTCCCCAAGGTTCTACACCCGATCGCGGGCCGCAGCATGGTCGGTCACGTGATGGTCGCGGTGGACGCGCTCAACCCTGCCGCGGTCGTCGCGGTCATCGGTCACCAGCGCGAGCTCGTCGGCCCCCACCTCAGCGATCTTCGCCCAGACGTGGTGCTCGCGGTCCAGGAAACGCAGGAGGGCACCGCGCACGCCGTGCGCGTCGGCTGGGAGGCCTTGAGCCCCGAGCAGAAGCAGGGCACGGT
>JBQCDC010000227.1:0-4239 GCA_051961575.1 Marmoricola sp. | reverse complement strand
TCAGGCCTCGGTCGTCACGCCCATCGAGCGCGCGGTGCCCTCGATGATCTTCATTGCGGCTTCGATGTCGTTGGCGTTGAGGTCAACGAGCTTGGTCTGGGCGATCTCGCGCACCTGGTCCTTGGTCAGCTTGCCGACCTTCTCCTTGTGCGGAACTCCCGAGCCCTTGGCGAGGCCGGCAGCCTTCTTGATCATCTCGGCCGCGGGCGGCGTCTTGGTGATGAACGTGAAGGTGCGGTCTTCGTAGATGGTGATCTCGACGGGGATCACGTTGCCGCGCATGGCTTCCGTCGCGGCGTTGTACGCCTTGCAGAACTCCATGATGTTCACGCCGTGCGGACCGAGCGCGGTACCGACCGGCGGGGCGGGCGTCGCTGCGCCGGCCTGGAGCTGCACCTTGACGAGCGCAGCAATCTTCTTCTTCGGAGGCATATGCCTTGTCCTTTTCCTTGTTTCTTTGTGGTCTAGCGGGCCGGACCGGCCCTGCCACCTGGTGTTGCGTATTCAGTTGTCGGTTTCGTGACGCGCCTTCGGCGCTCCTCAACCTCCGAGATTCTCTCAGACTTTTTGAATCTGGTTGAAGCTCAGCTCGACCGGGGTCTCCCGGCCGAAGATCTCGACCAGCGCCTTGACGCGCTGGGACTCTGCGTTGATCTCGGTGATCGTCGCGTGGAGCGTGGCGAACGGGCCGTCGACCACCATGACCGAGTCGGACACGTCGAAGTCCGCCACAGCGATCGGCGCACGCGTGGCCGACTTGGCCGGAGCAGCGGCGCCGGTGGTGCCGCCGCTTGCAGCGGCAGCCGCGTCGACCTCGGCCTGGATGGCCGGAGCCAGCATCGCCTCGACCTCGTCAAGACTCAGCGGGATGGGCTGGTGGCTGTGGCCCACGAAGCCCGTGACCGACGGCGTGTGCCGAACGGTGCTCCAGGACTCGTCGGTCAGGTCCATGCGAACAAGGACGTAGCCCGGCAGGGTCGGCGCGGTGCGCTTCTTCCGCTGGCCGTTCTTGATCTCGTGGATCTCCTCGGTGGGCACGACGATCTCGTGGATGTAGTCGCCCATGTTGAGCGAGGAGATGCGGTTCTCGAGGTTGGCCTTGACCCGGTTCTCCATGCCCGAGTACGTGTGGACGACAAACCAGTCGCCCGGCTTCTCGCGGAGAGCAGCGCGGAACTCCTCCATGGGGTCGCCTTCGACCTCCTCAACCTCCACAGTGTCGGCTTCGGGGGTCTCCTCGACGGCGTCCTCGACGTTCTCCGCTGCGACGACGTTCTCGTCGTACTGCTCGGTCACCGTTACTGCCTCATCTCATCTACTCGTCAAAATCGGCTTGCCGCCGTCAGTCGCCGCATCCGCGGCGTTCGGTCAGCTACCGAAGATCGCAAACACGGCCTTGCCGAAGCCCAGGTCGAGCAGCGACACGATCGTCAGCATGAACACCACGAACACCATGACCACGATGAAGTAGGTCACGAGCTGCTGCTGCGACGGCCACACGACCTTGCGCAACTCGGCCACGACCTGGCGGTAGAACACCACCGGCGAGGTCCGCTGAGCACGCTTGGGCGCCTGGGAGGTTGCACTCTCGGCCACGTGTCACTTCCGGATCTTGTCGTTCGTGCCTCGCCAGGATTTGACGAGGTGATGCTGCTTGCAGGGCACGAGGGACTCGAACCCCCAACCCTCGGCTTTGGAGGCCGATGCTCTGCCAGTTGAGCTAGTGCCCTTCGCGGCGGCCTTTGGGCATGGTTCGACCATGGGCCCTCAAGTTCGCCACGGAGCGAGTGTACGCATGCGCCACGGGTAAACCAATTCGCCGGGGGTCGCACCGCTCTGAGACGATGCATCCGTGACTGAGCAGACTTCGACCACCTCGCTCGCAGACCGTTCACCGAGCGAGCTCGCCGACTTCCTCGCCCAGCAGCAAGAGGCTTACGCGACGCTGAAGGCCAGCGGACTCAAGCTGGATCTCACCCGTGGCAAGCCCTCCAGCGCGCAGCTGGACCTGTCGAATGCACTCTCCACCCTGCCCACGTCGCTCAAGGACGCGGACGGCGTCGACACCCGCAACTACGGCGGCCTCGAAGGCATCGCCTCGATCCGCGCCATGTTCGCCGAGCTGCTCGGCGTCGAGACGAAGCAGATCGTCGCCGGCGGCAGCTCCAGCCTCGCGATGATGCGCGACACCCTCCTCTTCCTCTGGCTGAAGGGCGGCGTGACGAGCGAGCGACCCTGGTCTCGGGAAGAGCCCGTGAAGTTCCTCTGCCCCGTGCCTGGCTACGACCGCCACTTCGCGCTCACGGATTGGCTCGGCATCGAGATGGTTCCGGTCCCGATGCTGGAGGACGGACCCGACGCCGATGCGATCGAGTCGCTGGTCGCCTCGGACCCGAGCATCAAGGGCATCTGGTTGGTACCGACCTACGCCAACCCGACCGGCACGGTCACCAGCGAGGCGGTCGCGCGTCGCCTCGCGTCGATGCCCACCGCCGCCGGCGACTTCACGATCCTGTGGGACAACGCCTACGCACTGCACCACCTGACCGACGACGAGGTGGCGACCGCCGACATCCTGCGCCTCTGTGCTGAGGCGGGGAACCCGCACCGCGCGATCATGTTCGCCTCGACGTCCAAGATCACCTGGGCCGGAGCCGGCGTCGCCTTCCTCGCGGGGTCTACCGAGGTCATCGGCTGGTACACCGGGCACCTGGGCAAGGGGCAGATCGGACCCGACAAGGTGAACCAACTGCGGCACGTCGAGTTCTTCGGCGACGCCGACGGAGTCCGCGCCCACATGCGCAAGCACCGCGACCTGATCGCGCCGAAGTTCGCCGAGGTCGACAGGATCCTCCACGAGCGACTCGGCGGCCTGGGCGTAGCGGAGTGGACAGAGCCGAAGGGCGGCTACTTCATCAGCCTCGATGTCATCGACGGCACCGCGGCGCGCGTCGTGGAGCTGGCCAAGGAGGCCGGGATCGCGCTGACGCCGGCCGGTTCGTCCTTCCCGTTGGGTCAGGACCCGCGGAACCGCAACATCCGGCTGGCTCCGACGTTCCCCGGGATCGACGAGGTGACGCCCGCGATGGAGGGCGTCGCGACCTGCGTTCTGCTCGCCGCTGCCGAGAAGTTGTCGCAGAACTAGAGGTGCGCGATCTCGTAACGCTGCCGAAGGCTCACCTGCACCTGCACTTCACGGGGTCGATGCGGCACTCGACGCTGCTCGAGCTGGCGAAGCGGGACGGGATCGCTCTTCCGGAGTCGCTGGTCAGCGAGTGGCCGCCGCAGCTGTCGGCGGCCGACGAGCGTGGCTGGTTCCGGTTCCAGCGCCTCTACGACACGGCTCGCGCGGTCCTCCGCACTGAGGACGATGTGCGCCGGATCCTTCTGGAGGCCGCAGAGGATGACGCGGCCGAGGGAAGTCGATGGCTGGAGATCCAGGTGGACCCCAGCGGCTACGCGGCGCGCTTCGGCGGCATCACCGCGTTCACCGAGCTCGTGCTCGATGCTGCGCAGGCGGCGGGACGAACCACCGGCACAGGTGTCGCGGTGGTCATCGCCGCCAACCGCACGCGCCATCCTCTCGACGCACGGGTGCTGGCACGGCTCGCCGCTCACTACGTCGGTGACGGCGTGGTCGGTTTCGGCCTCTCCAATGACGAGCGGCGCGGCCGGACGAGCGATTTCGCAGCGGCGTTCGCTATCGCCGAGCGGGCCGGCCTGCTGCTCGCACCGCATGGCGGCGAATTGCTCGGCGCGGAGTCCGCGCGTGCCTGCATCGAGCACCTGCACGCCGGACGACTGGGGCACGGTGTTCGCGCGTCGGAGGATCCGCGCCTGCTCGAGCAGATCGCCGAACGACAGATCACGCTCGAGGTCTGCCCGGCCTCGAACGTCTCCTTGGGCGTCTACCGGGACGTGAGCGCGGTCCCGCTCAGGGCGCTGACCGACGCGGGGGCTCAGATCGCCCTTGGCGCGGACGACCCGCTTCTCTTCGGCTCCCGCCTCGCGGACCAGTACGAGATCGCGCGGAGCATCCACGGATTCGACGACGCCGAGATCGCGGGACTCGCCCGGGGATCGATCCGGGGCAGTCGCGCTCCGGAGTCGCTCAAGAACACGCTGCTCGCCGAGGTCGATGCCTGGGAACGGCTGCCATGATGCACCTATGAGCGAGTACGGGGAGCAGCCCACGGAGCCGACGCCTCCACCGCCGCCACCGGCGGACGCGACGCCGCC
>JBQCDC010000226.1:0-4990 GCA_051961575.1 Marmoricola sp. | reverse complement strand
GGTTGGGAGATCGAAACCAACCCGATCAGCGACGGCGACGTCTACCTGATCGGGCACAAGCAGGGCGACAACATCGCCGGAATCGCCGCCTTGATGACCGAGATCGCCGACCACCCGCCGTTCTGGGCGGTCTACCTCGCTGCGGACGACGTCGACGCCGCTACGGCGAAGGTCGAGGCCGCGGGCGGCAAGGTCGAGATGGCGCCTTTCGACGTGATGAGCTTCGGTCGCATGTCAGCGGTGCAGGACCCCTCGGGGGCGCGCATCAACTTCTGGCAGGCGGCCGAGCACATCGGCAGCGTCCGCGCCAACGAGCCGGGCGCTCCGGTGTGGAACGAGCTGGTCAGCCCGGGTCTCGACCAGGCACTGCCCTTCTACGACGCCGTGCTCGGCATGAAGAGCGAGAAGTCCGACATGGAGGGCCAGCCCGCGGACGCCCCGCCCTACATGGTGCTCAGCGACGTCAACGGCAAGCAGGTCGCTGGCGCGATGCCGCCGATGATGGAGGGCATCCCGCCGCACTGGAACGTCTACTTCCAGGTCGAGGACGTCGACGCCACGGTCGCCAAGGTCACCGGCCTGGGCGGCAGCTCCATCGCCCCGGCCTTCGACGTTCCCGGCATCGGCCGCATGGCTGTGCTCGCCGACCCGCAGGGTGGCATGTTCAACGTGATGTCGCCTGGCGCCTGATCTCGACCCGAGCCGTCAGTTCGTCTGACGGAACGGGTCGGCCGGATAGGTGCCGAGCAGCCGGATGTCGGTGGTGAAGAACTCGAGCTCCTCGAGCGCTCGCTTGAGGCCGGGGTCGTTCGGGTGACCGTCGACCTCGGCCAGGAACTGCGTGGCGGCGAACTCCCCGCCGACCATGTAGCTCTCGAGCTTCGTCATGTTCACGTTGTTGGTGGCGAACCCACCGAGCGCCTTGTAGAGGGCGGCGGGCAGGTTGCGCACGTTGAAGACGAAGCTCGTCACCATCGGACCGGAGCCCTGCTTCGGCACCACCGGCGAGGGTGAGAGCACCACGAACCGCGTCGTGTTGTGGTCCTCGTCCTCGACGTCAGCGGCGAGGATCTGGAGGTCGTAGATCTCAGCGGCCAGTGGCGGTGCGATCGCGGCCTGGGTGACGTCGGCGGCCTCGGCGATCTCGCGCGCGGCGCCAGCGGTGTCGCCGGAGATCAGGGGAGTGAGCCCGTATTCGCGGATGATTCGCCGGCACTGGCCGAGAGCGTGCACGTGCGAGTGCACGGTGCGGATCGTGCTGCGGTCTGCTCCACGGATGGCCATGAGCGCGAACTGAATCCGGAGGAAGTGCTCGGCGATGATGTGCAGACCCGAGGTCGGCAGGAAGTGGTGGATGTCGGCGACGCGGCCCGCGATCGAGTTGTCGATCGGGATCATCGCCAGGCTGGCCTCGCCGTTCGCGACAGCCGCGAAGACGTCCTCGAAGGACGCGCAGGGGAGGTAGTCCCAGGTCGGGTAGTGCTCTCGGCACACGATGTGAGAGTTCGACCCGGGCTCGCCCTGATAGGCGATGCGGCCGATTGCTGCGCTAGACACGCGCCCCATCGTCCCACGCCGTTGGCGCCGGTAGCCTCGTCCCGTGGCTGTCTTTGCGCTGGTGGTGGCGCTGATCGCGTTGGGTCTCGCAGGATTTGCGGTTGTTTCGGCGAGAGCCAGGGCCGCCTCGCATCCTCGCCCGACCAACGCGGATGCCCTTCCCGACGACGTCCAGGGCCTCCGCGAGGAGGTCGCCGCGCTGCGACTCGACTCCGGCGATGCGCTTCGCCATCTGGCCATGGTTCGCTACGACGCGTTCGGCGACATGGGCGGCAAGCTCTCCTGGTCGCTCGCGCTCCTCGACGACCACGCGAACGGAGTCGTGGTCACCTCGATCCACGGCCGCAGCGACGGCCGGACCTACGCGAAGTCCATCAACAACGGCCAGTGCGACCAGCCGCTCTCTCCGGAGGAGTCCGACGCGATCGGCCACGCCCGAGGTGAGGCATGAAGTCCCTGATCAAGCCCTTCTTCCGCTGGTGCGCGATCACGATCGGCTCATGGGCCTGGGTGCCCAACTACCTCGCCCAGATCACCGCCTTCGACAAGTTCCTGCAGCGCAAGACCAAGGGTGCATGGTCGCTCCTGCGCATCGCCGGCCTGCCGGGGGTGATGCTCACCGTGCCCGGCCGCAAGACCGGCGTGCCGCGCTCTACCCCACTCCTTTGCACCCCCTACGGCGACGGCGTGCTGATCGCCGGCTCGAACTTCGGCGGCCCGAACCTTCCCGTCTGGGTGGGCAATCTGCGCGCGGCCGATCATGCGTCGATCCACTTCGAGGGCGAGGAGCGCGACGTCGTCGCGCGTGAGCTCGAGGGCGCGGATCGCGCTGAGGCTTGGTCCGTGATGCTCCAGACCTGGCCGAACTACCGGCTCTACGAGGAGCGGATCGCCGACGGTCGCACGATCCCCGTCTTCTGGCTGCGCCCCGCGGCCTAGGGATCGAACCGGTAGCCCATCCCGGGCTCGTTGTGGAAGAACCGCGGCCGAGCGGGGTCGGGTTCGAGCTTCTTGCGCAGTTGGCCCATGTAGAGCCGTAGGTTCCCCTGCGCCGTCTCGTAGCCGGGACCCCAGACCTCCGCGAGCAGCTGCCGCTGGCTCAGGAGCTTGCCGGGATGCCGCAGCAGCACCTCGAGCAGATGCCACTCGGTCGGCGTCAGGCGAACCTCCGCGTCGGCCCGCGTCACTCGTCGAGCGGCCAGGTCCACGGTGACATCACCGAACGCCACCAGCGGTTGCTCCTCAGCAACGGTGCCTCGCCGCGTCATAGCGCGAAGGCGGGCGAGCAGCTCGTCCATGCCGAAGGGCTTGGTCACATAGTCGTCGGCACCGGCGTCCAACGCCTCGACCTTGTCCGTGCTGTCACTGCGGCCGGAGAGCACCAGGATCGGAACGGACGTCCATCCGCGCAGTCCGGCGATGACCTCGGTGCCGTCGAGGTCGGGCAGCCCAAGATCGAGGATGACGACATCGGGCGGGTGGGCCGCCGCGATCGTGAGCGCGTCGGTCCCCGACGGCGCGGTGAAGACCTCGTACTTGCGCGCTCGCAGGTTGATCGCGAGCGCCTTGAGGATGGCGGGTTCGTCGTCGACGATGAGAACGCGCATCACGTGAGATCTGCTCGCTCTTGGAGCGTGGCAGTCCCGGCTTCCGTCGCGGTGGCGAGCGAGACCACCATGGTCACCCCGCCACCTGGCGTCTCTTCTGGCTCCAAGGTTCCCCCCATCGCCTCGGTGAGGCCGCGCGACAACGCTAGCCCGAGCCCGACGCCGGTGGAGTTGTCGGTGTCGCCTAGGCGCTGGAACGGCAGGAAGACCCGCTCGAGGTCGGCCGCGGGAATGCCGACACCCCGATCGATCACGCGCACCTCCACCCGATCGGCCACGCTGCTCGCGGTCAATGTCGGAGGTTGCCCGAGAGGGGAGTGACGCAGAGCGTTCTGCACCAGATTCGCGAGCACCCGCTCGAGCAGACCGCCGTCGGCAGCAGCGGCTGGCAACCCGTCGGGGATCTCGATCAGCACCTTGCGGGCCTGCGGACCGATGCCGTCGAGCGCCCGCGCCGCCACCTCGTCGATCGCGGTCGGGACCAGAACCACCGGCATCGCTCCGGCCTGCAGCCGGCTCATGTCGAGCAGGTTGTCGACCAGCGCGCTCAGCTTGTCGAGCGACTCGTCGGCAGCCTGGAGAAGCTCGTCGCGATCAGCAGCGTCGAGGCGGACGTCGCGGCTGCGCAGTCCGGAGACGGACGCCTTCGCCGCGGCCAAGGGCGTGCGCAGGTCGTGTCCGACCGCCGCGAGCAGGGCCGTTCGCGTCTTGTTCGCCTCGGCCAGAGGTGCCGCGGCTGCGGCCTCGTCGCTGAGCTGCTGGTGGTCGTAGGCGATCGCGACCTGGGCGGCGAACGAGGCCACCAAGCGCTGATCGTCCGCCGGCAGGATCCGTCCCTCGAGGCCCAGCATCAAGTCGCGACCCACCGGTACCTTGACGTCGGCCGACTGAAGGCGGATCGGTCCCTGAGCGAAGTCGGCGGCGATCGCGATGGGGGTCCAGTCGCCGGTCTTCGACGAGCGCGAGAACAAGGCGGCCGAGCTCAGTCCGAAGGTCTCGCGAACCCGCGCCAGCATGTCCCCGACGCGATCGTCGCCTCCGAGCGACGCGCTCGCGAGATCCGCCAGCGTCCGCGCTTCCGCGGCGGCCCTCGCGGCCTCGCGGGTCCGTCGCGTGACCACGGACATCACCCAGCTCACCTGCAACCCGACCGCGATGAAGACGAACAGAGCGAAGACGTTGTTGGTCTCCTGGATGTTGAACGTGTAGAGCGGCGGCGTGAAGTAGTAGTTGACGAGCAGGGACGACGTCACGGCGGCGACCACGGCCACCGTGAACCCGCCCACCATCGCGCAGACCACGGTGACGAGCAGGAACAACAGCATGTCGCTGACCAGGTTCACGTCCTTTCGAAACGGGATCAGCGCGACCGTGAATAGCGCAGGCAGGACGAAGGCCATCGCCAACCCGAGCAGGCGCCGCCGTGAGGGCACCGCGAACGAGCGCGCGGCCCGTTCGACCGGATCCTCCTTCGCCTCGTGGGTCACGATGTGCACGTCGATGTCGCCGGACTGCCGGATGATCGCGCGCGTGACGCCGAAGCTGCTCAGCAGCAGGCTCGGCCCTCGTCTCAAGCTCTCACCGAGCACCAACTGAGTGGCGTTCTCTGCCCGGGCGAAGGACAGCAAGGCTTGCGCCACGTCGTCGCCGAGCACTTGGTGGTACGTGCCGCCGAGCGACTCGACGAGCTGACGCTGCGCCACCAGATCGCCCTCCCGAACAGCGAGCCCGTCCGCCCGCACCACGTGAACCGCGAGCAGATCGACCGAACCCGAGTCCTGGGCGGTGCGGGACGCGATCCGGGCTGCTCGCCGGATCAGGTGCTC
>JBQCDC010000225.1:0-2055 GCA_051961575.1 Marmoricola sp. | reverse complement strand
CCCACCGTCAAGCCCGGATGTCCGAGTTCGCCATGAGCGCCGTCGACATGTCCAACCTCACCGCGGGCGACGAGTTCGCCTACCGCAAGCGCGGTGTCGCCGAGCTGGTGCTCGTCCTGGTCAGCATCGGCATCGGCGTAGGGGCCTTCGCCGCCGTGGGCCTGGGTCTCAACGGCAAGTTGCTGCCCAACTTCACGGTGACCTCGATCTGGTTCGCGTTCCTCATCCTCGGTGCCCACGTGGGCGTGCGGAGGTTCGCGCCCTACGCCGACCCCACGGTCCTCCCGATCATCTCGGCCCTCAACGGCATGGGCCTGGCCATGATCGAGCGGATCCACCAGACCCTCGCCGGCACCCCCAAGGGCGAGACCCAGCTGATGTGGACCACGCTCGGCGTCCTCGGGTTCATCGCGATCCTGGCCACCCTGCGCGACCACCGCCGGCTTCAGGCCTTCACCTACACCTCGGCAGCGGCCGCCGTCGTCCTGCTCCTGATGCCGCTCGTGCCCGGCCTGGGCGTGCCGATCAACGGTGCTCAGATCTGGATCCACCTCGGTTCCTTCAGCTTCCAACCGGGCGAGGTCGCCAAGGTCCTCCTGATCATCTCGTTCGCGGGCTACCTGGTGGTGCACCGCGACGCCCTCGCACTCGCCGGCCGCCGGGTGCTGTTCGTCGACCTGCCGCGTGGTCGTGACCTCGGGCCGATCCTCGCGATGTGGCTGATCGGTCTGGCGATCCTCATCTTCCAGAACGATCTGGGCTTCCCGTTCGTGCTCTTCGGCCTCTTCCTGGTGCTGCTCTACGTCTCGACCGAGCGACCGGGATGGATTGTCGTCGGAGCGGTGCTGGCGCTCATCGGCGGCATCGCTGCCTACTTCCTCGTGGGCCACGTGCGCGTGCGCGTCCAGATCTGGGAGAACCCGTTCGCGCACGCGACGGGCAGCGGCTACCAGTTGGTCCAAGGGTTCTACGGCATGGCCTGGGGCGGGCTGACCGGACGCGGTTGGGGCCAAGGCCACCCCGGCATCACCCCGTTCAGCTACTCCGACTTCATGTCCGCCTCGATCGGTGAGGAGCTCGGACTGACGGGGCTGCTCGCCGTGCTCGTGCTGTATGTGCTGCTCGTCGAGCGCGGGCTGCGCACCGCCCTCATCTCGCGCGACAACTTCGGCAAGCTGCTCGCGACGGGACTGGCGACGGTGACGGTGCTGCAGGTCTTCGCCGTGGTCGGTGGCGTGGTCGGACTGATCCCGCTGACGGGCCTCACCACGCCGTTCCTGTCCTACGGCGGATCCAGCCTGATCTCCAACTGGGCGGTGGCGGCGATCTTGCTGCGGGTCTCCGACCAGGCGCGTCGGCCACTGCCTCGCTGGAACGAGGACGACGACTCTGACCAGACCGCTGTGGTGGTGCTGCGATGAACCGACCGATCCGCACCCTGGCGGCAGGGTTCCTCGCGCTCTTCATCGCAGTGATGGGGCGAGCCACCTACCTGCAGTTCTTCGACTCCTCGGACCTGAGCTCGGTGACTGCGCATCCGGGCAACGTGCGTGCGCTCACCGATGAGTTCTCCCGCGAGCGCGGCACGATCAGCACCTTCGACGGCAAGCCGATCGCGCAGAGCCAACCGATCGCCGGGATCTACAAGTACCAGCGGTCCTATCCGTTCGGACCCGAGTACGCCCAGATCACCGGCTACTTCTCCCTGGGCTTCGGGCTTGGTGGCATCGAGGCCGCTCAGAACAAGGCACTGAGCGGTGAGGACGACAAGCTCTTCCTGCGGCGTCTGAGCGACATCCTGTCGAACAAGCCCACGCCCGGCGAGAACGTCCAGCTCACCCTCGACTCGGCCGCGCAGAACGCCGCCTACCGCGGGCTGCGCGGCAAGATCGGCTCGGTGGTCGCCATCGAGCCGAGCACCGGCCGCATCCTCGCCATGGCGTCCACCCCGAGCTACAACCCCAACACCCTCGCCGTGCACGACGCAGGCAAGGTGTCCACGGCCAAGACCAAGCTGCTGAACGAGAACCCGAGCCCGCTCGACAACGCGGCGAT
>JBQCDC010000224.1:0-9948 GCA_051961575.1 Marmoricola sp. | reverse complement strand
CGTAGCCAGCAGGCTGTGGTCCTCGCCGCCGGTCAGCACGAACCGCAACGGATCGATACCGGTCGCGGATCCGACCGCTTGCAGAGGTTCGGGAACATCGAGTCCGGCGGTCCTGAGGTCGATCGCCACGCCCGAGGACTTCGCGATGTGCCCGGCGTCGGCGATGAGTCCGTCGGAGACGTCGATCATCGCGGTGGCGCCCGCCACCGCGGCGGCCGGGCCCGCGGCATAGGGAGGCTCTGGTCGGCAGAACGCCTCGACCAGCACGCGAGGGCTCCGGAAGCCGCGGCCCAGCACGGCCAGACCGCCGGCGGACCAACCCTGACGTCCGCAGAGGGCAACGACGTCGCCGACCTGCGCTCCCGATCGCGTCACCGGAGCCTGGTCGCACGCGCCCATCGCGGTGACGGCGATCATCACGTCCGAGGAGGCGCTCAGATCACCCCCGACGACGCTCGCGCCGACCTGCTCGACCTCGGCCGCGAAGCCGCGCATGAAGTCGACCACCCAGGCGACCGGCAGTGTTGCGGGTGCGGCGAGGCCGACCGTCACCGCGGTCGGATGCCCGCCCATCGCCGCGATGTCCGCCAGATTCTGGGCGGCGGCTCGATGCCCGAGGTCCTCGGCGCTCCCCCACTCGCGGCGGAAGTGCCGGCCCTCGATCAGAACGTCGGTCGAGACCACGACGTGTCCGCGGGGGGTCCGGATCACCGCGGCATCGTCGCCGGGACCGAGGAAGACGAGCTCGCCCTGCTGAAGGTCAGCGGTGAGGAGGTCGATCAGGTCGAACTCACCGAGGTCGGCCAGGGTCGCGTCGCGCGGAAACGAGCGGCGGGCAGCGGAATCCACTGCCCTATCTCACCAGAGACGCATCTGGGTCTCCTCCGGTAGGTTGCAAACATGCAGCTTCAGGCGTACATCCTGATCCAGACCGAGGTCGGCAAGGCCGCTCAGGTCGCGGCAGCCATCTCGGAGATCGAGGGCGTCATCTCAGCGGAGGACGTCACCGGTCCCTACGACGTGATCGTGCGTGCGGAGTCAGCCACGGTGGACGAGCTCGGCAAGCTGGTCGTAGCGCGGATTCAGTCGCTCTCGGGCATCACCCGCACGCTCACGTGTCCCGTCGTTCACATCTGAGGACGGCTGGGTTGGCGGTCACGGCCGCCGCGAGTGCATCGCTGCTGGTCGCCTGCGGCTCCAGCGTTCCCAGCACCCCGAACGTCGCTCCCTTCACCCAGACCGCCGGCGCAGCCGCGCCGTGCACGGCGATCATGGCCGCGCTACCCAAGACCCTGAACCACCAAGCCCGCGTGAAGTCGACCGGTTCGGCCTTCGGCGCGGCTTGGGGCAACCCGGCGATCGTGCTGCGGTGCGGTGTACCGGTTCCCGCCGGCTTCGCCGCCGAGAACACCCCGGCAGGGAACATGGCGTCCTGTCTGACCGTCAATGGCATCGATTGGTTCCTCAACGGAGACTCCTCGAACGGCGCGGACCCGAGCCGACCGATCACGGTGACGACCGTCTATCGCAGTCCGGCGCTCGAGCTGACCGTGCCGGCCAGCTACGGCACACAGGGACCCAGCACGGCGATGGCGCTGCTGACCTCCGTCATCCGCGATCACACGAAGGCCTCCAAGCGCTGCGTCTGACAGCGCGCAGCGTAGGTTGAACCCCCGTGGAGATCTGGATCAACCCTGCGTGCTCGAAGTGCCGGACCGCCAAGGCTGCGCTCGACGCCGCCGGGGTGACGTACACGGAGCGGCGCTACCTGGACGACGTGCCGTCGGCAACCGAGCTGGCGGACGTGCTCGACCGGCTCAACCTCGAACCCTGGCACGTGGCGCGGGCTGCGGAGAGCCGCGAGGCCGGCATCGATCTCCCCAAGGACGCCGAGCACCGCGATGCGTGGATCGCCGCGATGGTCGCCAACCCGCGCACCATCCAGCGCCCGATCATCACCACCGACGACGGCGCCGCCGTGATCGCGCGCGACGACGAGACTCTGGCCAGCGTCGTCGACGGAGCTCGTTCGTGAGCAGGATCGTCGTCGTCGGCAGCGGCTTCGGCGGGCTTGCCAGTGCCCTGCGACTGGCCAAGCTCGGGCACGACGTCACCGTCATCGAGGCCGCCGACCAGCTGGGCGGCGCGCTGGTGCCCGTCTCCGCGGACGGCTTCACCTGGAACACAGTGCACTCGACCGTGCTGCCGGCCGTCACGCGCGACCTGTTCCGCAAGTCGGGTCGTGCGCTGGAGGCCGAGCTCGAGCTGGAGCCGGTCGCCCCTGCACGTCAGCACCGGTTCGAGGATGGCACCGTCCTCGACCTCACCTCCGGAAGTCGAGCAGAGCAGCAGGCCGCCATCGAGTCTGCGATGGGCACCGAGGCAGCGCAGGAGTGGACCACCTACGTTGACCAGTTCGTCCCGGTCTGGGAGGCCATGCGGCAAGACCTCTTCGAACGACCCTGGTCGCCGGAGCACGCCTCGAAGGAGACCTTGGACCTCCTCAAATCACGACTCACGATGTACCGGATGGTGCGTCGCGACCTGCACGACAAGCGACTCCAGGCGATAGCCCTCCACCCGGCGGTGATCGACGGGCACAACCCGCGCGACGTTCCCGCGTGGATGGGCGTGTGGAGCTACATCGAGGAGAACTTCGGCACCTGGCGTCCGGTCGGGGGTATGGGCGCTCTGCGATCTGCCCTCATCACCCGCCTGGAGACCCGCAAGGTCGCCACCATGACGAGCACGGCCGTTCAGGACCTCGTGGTCGAGAGCGGACGGGTGGTCGGCGTGAGTACCTCGGCAGGCTCCATCGACGCGGACGTCGTCGTGGTCGCCAACGACCCGCGACGCCTTCCCGCGCTCGCGGACTTCGTCACCAAGACCACGCCCGCGATCCCGCCGGTGATCGTCCACCTCGGCCTGGCGGGCGAGGTGCCGGAGCTGCCCGCCGAGGTCGTTCTCCATGGCGACCCGTCCGTCGTCGTCCGCCCCGAGCTGCAAGCACCGGAGGGCATGACCGCCTGGACGGTGCTGGCCCGAGGCCGCATCGCCGAGGACCTGGTGAACGTGCTGCATCGCAACGGGCTCAAGGTGCGCAAGAACGTCGAGGTACGCGTGGACCGCTCGCCCCGGACTTTGGTCGAGCAGTGGAACGGCTCCCCGCTCGGCACGGTGTGGCAGGGGCGCGCCACCTTCGAGCAGCGCCTGGGACCCACGACCCCGATCCAGGGCGTCTACCTGGCTGGCGCACACAGCAAGATCGGCTCCGGGCTTCCCGCGGTCGGGCTCTCGGCCGCCTCGGTGGCGGCGCTGATCGGTAGCTGACACAAGGAAATCGAGTCGCGCCCGGAGCCGTCTCCATGATGGAGTAGACCCTTGTGGGGATGACGAATCACGTGGGCTTCGGAAAGTACTCGGACCTGCTTCGCACCCCCGACGTGCGCCGTGTCGTCGTTCTCGGCCTGGTCATCCGGATCCCGCTCTGGGCCGCCAACATCGCGCTGGTGCTACACGTCGTCCAGCACCTGAACCGCTCCTACGTCGACGCCGGTCTGGTTGCGGGCGTGGCTTCGCTCGCTCTAGCCATCAGTGGCCCCTGGCGAGGTCGTCGCCTCGATCAGCGCGGACTCCGCGCGACTGTCGGGCCGGCGCTGGTCGTCGAGGCCGCGTGCTGGGCGGTCGCACCCTGGGTCGGCTTCTGGCCACTCGTCTTCTTCGTCCTGATCGCCGGGCTCTTCGTCGTGCCGTCGTTCTCAATCGTGCGCCAGGTGATGATCGCTGGGGTCCCGCTGGAGCAGCGGACCGCGGCCCTGTCCCTGGACGCCGTCGCGGTCGAGCTGTCCTTCATGATCGGCCCGGTCGTCGGCGTGCTGATCGCGACGTCGATCCCCACGCCGATCGCTCTGATCGTCTGCCAGTTCGCCAGCATCGGCGGAAGCCTCGTGCTGTGGTGGATGAACCCGCCGCTGCAGGCCCCTGGCGCCCCCGTCGAGTCGAAGGTCCGGGTCTCCTACCGCTCCTGGCTCACCCCCTCGGTCGCGATGATCCTGGTTCTCACCCTGGCGGCCACCATCGTGCTCAACGCCGAGGACCTCGGCATCGTCGCCGCTCTTCGCCATGCCGGACACAGTTCATGGATCGGCTGGGAGCTCGCCCTGTGGGGCGGGGGCTCTGCGGTCGGCGGCATCCTCTACGGCGCCGCTCACAAGCACCCGCCGGCCTCGTGGATGCTGCTCGGACTCGGGGCCACGACGGCGCTGGTCGCGGTCGCGCCCAACATCGCGCTCTTCACGATCCTGCTCACCATCTCCGGCGTGTTCTGCGCACCCACCATCACGGCGACGGTCGATCAGCTGTCGCGCGCCGTCCCAGAGTCGGTGCGCGGCGAGGCGATCGGCTGGCACGGCTCGGCCCTCACGGTCGGCGGGGCCATCTCCGCCCCGATCATCGGAGCGATGCTCGACGCCCACGGTTGGCGCAGCGGTTTCTGGCTCGGTGGCGGGATCGGCGCAGCCATCGCCGTCGCGGCGCTGCTCATGCTGCACGAGCGCAGAGAAGCGCGGGCTGCCTCGTCAGCTCTCGATGTGGAGGGCGGCGAAGATCTCGCGAGTGGCCTTGCTGCGGTTGAGCGTGTAGAAGTGCAGCCCGGGAGCGCCAGCGGCTAGCAGCGCATCGCACAGCTCGGTCGAGATCGCGATGCCTTCGGCGCGAAGGTCGTCGGGACGATCCTCCAGCGGCAGGATCCGATCGAGGACGGCGCTCGGCATCCGGCGACCGGACATCTCGACCATCCGGCTCATCGACTTCAGGTTCAGGATCGGCATGATGCCGGGCACGATCGGGATCGTCACGCCGGCTGCTTGGCATCGGTCGACGAGGCCGACGTAGTCGCTGACCCGCAGGACCATCTCGGTGACGGCGAACTCGGCACCGGCGTCCTGCTTGGCCTTCATCACGGCGACATCGTGGTCCAGACCCGGGGCCGAGACGTGGCCCTCAGGAAACGCGGCGACTCCGATGCTGAACCCGCCGAACTCGTTGACCAGCGCGACCAGATCGTTGGCGTAGGTGAGCCCGTCGGGGGTCGGCACCCACTCCGTGTGCGGGCCGCCCGGCGGGTCTCCGCGCAGCGCGAGGACGTTGCGAACGCCGGCGTCGTGGAGGTCGGCGAGCACCTCGCGCAGCTCGCTCACCGTGCTGCCCACGCAGGTCAGGTGCGCCATCGGGAGCATGGTGGTCTCGGCGACGATGCGGCGGGTGATCTCCCGGGTCCGGTCGCGTGTTCCGCCGCCAGCGCCGTAGGTCACGGAGACGAACGTGGGCCGCAGGGACTCCAGGTCCTGGATCGACTGCCAGAGAACCTGCTGACCCTCGGCGTCCTTCGGCGGGAAGAACTCGAAAGAGAACGACTTCCACCCGCGCGCGAGCATCTGCCCGATCGAGTCGCGCGGTACCGGGAGCGCCAGCTTGTCCAAGATTCCTACGTTCTCCCCTGCCGACATGGCCGCGAGCATACCGACGATAGGTTTGGCGCTGTGACAGGCGCGAACACCACGTGGGATGGCGCATTCGAAACCGGCTTGAAGAGCTTCCAGGCCGCCATCGAAACGTCCTGCCTGGGGTTCATCGACAGCCAGGCCGACCTGATCGAGGATCTTGGCGAGGACGGCGCCGCCCTCGTCGAAGCGGCGCGTCGGAGCCTGACGGGCGGCAAACGCCTGCGCGCGGCCTTCTGCTGGTGGGGCTACCAGGCCATCCGGCCGATCGAGGACGAGCACGCACTCCTCCACGCCTGCGCATCGCTGGAGTTCCTGCACGCGAGCGCGCTCGTGCACGACGACTACATGGACTCCTCGGCGACGCGGCGCGGGTATCCCGCCACCCACCGCGCCTTCGCCGAGCGCCATCACCAGCAGGGCTGGGCCGGTGACGCGGAGATGTATGGGGCGTCCGCGGCGATCCTGCTCGGCGATCTGCTGCTGTCCTGGGCCGACGAGGTGCTGCGCACCTGCGGGCTCCCCGCCCACGACGTGCTTGCCGGGCTGCGCTTCTTCGACATCACCCGGACCGAGGTCGTTGTGGGTCAGTTCCTCGACGTCTCAGCGCAGGCGCGCGCGACCCGCGACCTGGACCTCGCGATGACGGTCCTGCGCTACAAGTCGGCGAAGTACTCGATCGAGCGCCCCCTGCACGTCGGTGCGGCGCTCGCCGGCGCGACCCGCGACCAGATTGACGCCCTGACGGCGTTCGGGATTCCCCTGGGCGAGGCCTTCCAGTTGCGCGACGATCTCCTCGGCATCTTCGGCGACCCCGCCCAGACGGGAAAGCCTGCCGGAGACGACCTGCGCGAAGGTAAGCGGACCGTGCTGACCGCCTTCGCGCTGCAGAACCTGGAGCCTGCTGACGCGACTCGCTTGGACCGGGCCCTGGGCACAGACCTGAGCGCCGACGAGATCACCGAGCTCTGTTCCCTCATTGAGGCGAGTGGCGCCCGAGCGATGGTCGAGGACCTGATCTCCGACCTCACGGCCCAGTCGCTGACGGCGCTGGAGAACGCACCGATCGAAGCGGACGCCCGAGTCGTTTTGCGCGAGCTGGCTCAGGCGGCCACCCAGCGCAGCGTCTAGAAGGCCATCGCCTGAGCGCGTCGTTTGGCCTCGGATCCGCGGTTCTCGCGCAGCGCGTCGATCGGCCGACCGGGCAGCGTCTCGTCCTCGGCGAACAGCCAGGTGAGGATCTCGACATCGCTGTAGCCGCCATCGTGCAGAACGGTGATGATGCCTGAGACACCCTTGACGATCGCGCCGTCCGCGAAGAACGCGGCGGGCAGCTTGAGCCCCTCACGAGGCACGGGGACGGCAGCGGCGAGCTGGTGATCCTTGACCAGTTGAGCGACCCGACTCGCGCTCACACCGAGCTGCGCGCCCGCCGCTGAGAGGTCCAACCACTCGTCCACCAGGGCGGCCAGAGCGGTCACATCGTCGGATCCAGGCTTGCTCACGCGAGCGATCGTTTCACAGACCCTGATTTCAGGTGGCTGTGGGCGCGGATCCCGCGTTGATCCAGCCCCTCACCGTAGAATCCACTCTCAGCCGGGCCCTTCCCCTCCCGGCGCGGAGGAACTTGCGTGGACGAGAAGGCCGACCCGATGCTCGGGCGCGTCCTCGACGGCCGCTACCGCATCGACCGACGTATCGCACGCGGCGGCATGGCCATGGTCTACGAGGCCATGGACCTGCGCCTCGACCGCGTCGTCGCCGTCAAGATCATGCACGAGCCGCTCGCCGACGACCCGACCTTCGTCGTTCGGTTCGAGCGTGAAGCGCGCTCGGCGGCCAAGCTGTCCCACCCCAACGCCGTCTCCGTGTTAGACCAGGGCGAGGACGCCGGCACCCTCTTCCTCGTCATGGAGTACGTCCCGGGCGTCACGCTGCGGGACCTGATCCGGCGCGAAGCACCGCTGCCTCCCTCGCTCGCGCTGCGGGTGCTCGAGTCGGTGCTCGCGGCCCTGACCGCGGCCCACCGCATCGGCATCGTGCACCGCGACATCAAGCCGGAGAACGTGCTGCTCGCCACCGCCGACGTGGACAAGATGGATCCCCGACACACCAAGGTCGCGGACTTCGGCCTCGCCCGCGCCATCAACGCGGAGACGCAGCACACCGCCACCGGCGGCGTGATCATCGGGACGGTCTCCTATCTGGCGCCCGAGATGCTCGTGAACGCCGCGGCCGATGCTCGCGTCGATGTGTACGCGGCCGGCGTGCTGCTCTACGAGCTCCTCACCGGCAAGAAGCCGCACCAGGCCGACAACCCGATCCAGGTGGCTTACAAACACGTGCACGAGGACATCGGGAAGCCCTCGGACGAGGTGCGTGGCATCCCGCCCTACCTCGACGCCCTCGTCGCGCGCGCGACCGCGCGCGATGCGGACCAGCGGCCGGCGGACGCCTCCGTGCTGCGTCATCACGTGCAGCGGGTGCGGCAGGCGCTCGACGCCGGCGTGATCGACGATCCCGAGCTCACCGCGGACCTGCTGCCCAGCGCGCGATCTCCGCACGAGGACACGGCTGCCTCGGGCATCGCCGGTTGGGAGGGCGGCGCGTTCGTCGAGCCCCACGCCGACTACGAGGCGACCGCACAGCTTGATCGCGTCGTTCCCGGAGTGATCGACGCACCTCCCTCAGGCCTGCGCCCGATGCCGCCGATGCGTGAGGCCCAGAAGCGCCGACGCCGACGTGCGCTCGTCTCACTGCTCGTGCTGCTCCTGCTGATCCTCGGGATCGCGTTCGGCAGCTGGTACTTCTTCGTCGAGCGTTACACGCACACGCCGAACGTGGTGGGCCTCGCCGAGCCGGCGGCCATCACTGCGCTTCACAAGGCGGGCCTGAACGCCCGCGAGGGCCAGTCGGTCTATTCGGGGACCGTGAGCAAGGGCGACGTCGTGTCGACCGACCCGGGCCCCAACTCGCGCGTTCTGAAGAGCAGCACGGTCGTCCTGGTCATCTCCCTCGGAAAGCCCGAGGTCCCGCGACTTGCCGGCCTCACGCAGGCCGCGGCGACGACCAAGCTGTCGGCGGTGCACCTCAAGGTCGGGACCATCACGAAGGCCTACAGCGACACCGTCAAGACGGGCATCGTGATCAGCTCGAGCCCACCCGCCGGCACCGCACTCGCGCCCAACGAGGCCGTCGCGCTCACGGTGAGCAAGGGCTTCGCGCCAGTTCAGATCCCTGACTTCACCCACAAGAGGCTCAGCGACGCCCGCAGAGCATTCGCGAAGCTCGGACTCAAGGTCCAGGTCGCTTCGAGCGCATTCAGCGACAGTGTTCCCTCAGGCTCGATCATCAGTCAGAGCCCGAAGAACACCACCGGGCACCGCGGCGACACGGTGACCGTCGTCGTGTCCAAGGGTCCGCAGATGGGCACGATCCCGCAGGGTCTGGTCGGGATGTCGCTCAAGCAGGCCGAGAAGGCGCTGAAGCAAGCCGGCTTCACCAACATCGGGCACAGCTACCCTCTCGGCACCCCGATCTTCAACCGCGTGTACGGCGTCACGCCGTCAAGCGGATCATCGTGGCCCCTGCACAAGCAGGTCGTGCTGACCGTCGTCTGACGCCACGCTCAGCCGACGAGCAGCGACGCCGCTGGCGACCAGCCCGACGTCGAGCTTGAGTGATACGTCCGGGCTCGGAAGTGCCAGCGACCGTGGTGGCTGGTGAGGAAGGTCGCACCGCGAGCTGTGGTCCCCCGGCGCCAGTACGACCACGTCGTGCTGCCGGGCCGTTCGATCTGCACGTCGTACTTGCCGGAGGCGATTGCCCAGGTCAACACTCCACCGCCCGTGCGTGAGGTGGCACGCATGGGAACGGAGATCCGCCCATGCATCTCGGTGTGGATCGCACAGTGGTACGGGTAGGTGCCCGCCTGAGTGAAGTGGTGTGCGTACGTCGCGTTGGTCGCGAGGTGCGGGGAGGACCAGAAGCCCTCATTCGACGTGGTGGTGTGGGCGACGGAGTCCGTGTTCGTCCAGATCACCGTCGTGCCCATGCGGGCGGTGAGGGCGGACGGGTTGAACGCGAACATCTGGATCGTCACGTGGGCGGTCGGCGAGGTGGTGGCTGATGCCGGCGCGAGGGCGGTCATGGCAAGACCGACGACAGAGACAACGGAGGCGAGCGCAAGCCGGCTCCGGGAACGGGATGCCTTCACGCCCCTGGTTACGAGGCGTGGCCTCGGATGGTTCAGGCCTGACGCAGCATTTCTGCCACAAGGAATGCCATCTCAAGTGACTGGACCCGGTTCAAACGGGGATCGCAGACGGACTCGTAGCGCGTCGCCAGGTCCGCGTCGCTGAGCTCCTCACCACCGCCGAGGCACTCGGTCACGTCGTCACCCGTCAACTCCACGTGCATGCCGCCCGGCCAGGTGCCGACCTGACGG
>JBQCDC010000223.1:0-2953 GCA_051961575.1 Marmoricola sp. | reverse complement strand
AGCGCATGGCCTGCAGCTCGATCGCGATATCGGCGACCATGAACGCCACCGCCTGGCGGTGCGCGATCGGCTCGCCGAACGCCTCACGCTCCTTCACATACGGCGTGACGTAGTCGAGCATCGCCTGAGCGGTACCCACCGCCAGCGCGCACCACGCGAGGCGCGACAGCCGGACGCACTCGGTGTAGGTCGAGCCGTCGATCGCGCCCAGGACGGCGTCGCCGGGCACCTTGACGTCGTTCAGGTGCAACTTGGTCATCGCCGCCGCGCGGACACCCATCGTCGGGTCAGCCTCGACCTGGAGGCCTTCGGTCGACGACTCGACCAGGAACAGCACCGGCTTGCCGTCGAGGCTCGCACCTACGACGAACAGCTCGGCGTCCGCACCACGGACGACCATCGACTTGGTGCCGTTGAGCACGTAGCCGTCGCCGGACTTCGTCGCCGTGGTCGACGGGTTGAGTACGTCGAAGAGGACGGCCGACTCGGCGAGCGCAAGAGCAGCCGCCGGAACGTCCTCGCCGGTGAAGGCCGGCAGGTAGGTCGACTGCTGCGCGTCGGTCCCCCACAACGAGATCGCCGTGGCGACCGCGCCGGGCGCGAGTGCGGCGACTGCAAGACCCATGTCGCCCTTGCCGAGAGCCTCGGCAACCAAGGTTCCTGCCATCGCCGAGCGTGACTCCGAGATGCCTCCGAGCGACTCCGGAACGCCCAGGATCGGCAGGCCGATCTCGAGGCTGGCCTTCAGCAGCTCCTCGGGCGCGGTGCTCGTAGCGTCGGCGTCGTAGGCGGCCGGACGGAGGACCTCGCTCGCGAAGTCACTGACCACATCGACGAGCATCTGATCGTCCTCGGTGGGAGTCAGGTCGAACATTCCGGTCTTCTGCGCGGCAGGCACGCGAACGCCGTCGGCGGACTTGTTGCCCTTCTTGGCAAACGTCCGGCTCGTGGCCGCCATGGCCTTGAAGCCCTGGCTGGTCGACTTGAAGACGAGCTGCTCCGTGGCCTTGCGCAGCTTGAGCTTGTCGATCAGCGCGCTCTGCGCGAGCACGTTGAGACCAGCCACTGCGTAGCCGATCGGGTCGCGGGTCTCCTTGGAGGACAGGCCGTGCTTGCCTCCGGGCGAGACGGCGTCTCTGGCGTTCTTGATGAAGGACATGTTCGTAACTGTAACTCCGAGTTACAGTCGACGCTACCGCCTAGTAGATGTGTCTCATCCCACAGGAGAAGCAGTCCTCAGCCCACGCACATCACGCCGCCGTAGCGACCTGTGCTGGTCTTGGACGTGCGCAGGGAGCCATCGACGAAGACGCGGCAGGTGACGGGCGCCTCAGCGCCGCCGTAGTAGGTGTAGAACACGACGTACTGGGGTGCGCCGTAGACCGTCGTGCTGTGCGACCAGTCGGTGGTGCGGCCCTTGTAGACGCCGCCCTTGTCGGGGCTGGTCGGTGCCCTCCAGCCGCTCTGCACGTATACCGGCCTGCTGGAGACCAACTCGATCAGCAGCGTGTGCCGAGCAGCCGGATCAGCCAGCCCCCATCCACCGGCGGGCGTCAGCGTAGGAATGCCCGCTCCCAGCCGATTCGTGGGGCTGGGTGAGGGAGTGGGCGTAGGCGTCGGCGTCGGCGCTGTGGCGGTGGGCGTCGGAAGTGGCGCTGCCCCGGTGTTGCGGGCGCCCCCACCCGACGTCAAGAGTGCCGTCACCAGGGCGATCGCGACCACGACGGTGGCTACAGCAAGAAGAGGGTAGAGCCAACGTCGGCGGTTCTCAGTCACGCTTCCTCAAACGAGAGCGGGCGTCCCAGGTAACGACTCACGTCACGTGAGTTAGCCCCTACTTTCCCTAGGATCGACGCCATGGAATCCGGACCCGACGTCTCGACAGCGCTGCCGACAGGCGGCACGATCCGGCCCATCGTGCGCTGGGGCGACCCCGTCATGCATCGACCCGCGCGTCCGGTCACCGAGTTCGACGCCTCGTTGCGCGAGCTCGCCGCGGACATGGTCGCTTCGATGTACGCAGCGGAGGGTGTCGGCCTGGCCGCCTGCCAGATCGGTGTCGACCTGGCGCTCTTCGTCTTCGACTGCCCGGACGCCGACGACCAGCGGGTGGCCGGCGTGGTGTGCAACCCCGTCCTCACCCTTCCCGAGGGCAGCGCACGCCGGCTTGACGACGACCAGGAGGGCTGCCTGTCCCACCCCGGTGGCTACGTCCGCTGCGCGCGTCCCGGTCACGCCTCGGTCGTGGGTCAGGGGCTCGACGGTGAGCCTGTCGAGTTCGAGGGCACCGGCCTGCTGGCGCGCTGCCTCCAGCACGAGACCGACCACCTGCACGGCACCGTCTTCGGCGATCGGATCTCCTCGAAGCTCCGCAAGAAGCTGGACAAGCAGGTCGAGAAGCTCGCCGCCGACTATCCCGACGACTGGCCCGTCAACGCCTAGCGGCCTCGTAGCAGGCCACTGCAGCGGCCGCGGCGACGTTCAGTGAGTCGATGCCCGCCGTCATCTCGATGATGGCGCGACGGTCGGCGCTCAGCGACCACCGAGGGCTCAGGCCATGTCCCTCCGACCCCAGGAGCAGCGCCAGCCGATCGACGCCTGCCACCGCCGCGCGCAACGGCACCGAGTCCGGCTCCAATGAGAGCGCCACGCTGGTGAAACCGCGAGCACCGAGGTCGTCGATCGCCGAGTACCAGTCCGGTAGCCGCGTCCACGGCACCGCGAAGACGGCACCCATGGCCACCTTGATCGAGCGTCGATACAGCGGATCGGCGCAGCGAGGCGACAGCAACACAGTGTCGACGCCGAGCCCGGCGGCACAGCGGAAGATCGCACCGACGTTGGTGTGGTCCACCACGTCCTCGAGCACAGCGACGGTCCGGGCGCCTTGCAGCACCTCGTCGACCGACGGCAGCGGCGTGCGGGTCAGCGACGCCAGGGCGCCCCGATGCAC
>JBQCDC010000222.1:0-4714 GCA_051961575.1 Marmoricola sp. | reverse complement strand
CGACATCATGTGCTGGAACGCCTACCTGGCCGACAACATGCCGCGGATGATGGCCGTGCTGCACGCGCCGATGTGAGTAGTCGAACTGCCTAGTCGAGGAGGCTGGGCAGCTCGGCCGTCGAGCCGAGGATGTGCGTGTGCGAGTGGGCTGCCAACTGCTCGGCGTTGAACGCACCGGTCGTCACACCGACGACGAATCGGGCGCCGGCGTTCCATCCGGCGCCGAGGTCGTTCGGGGTGTCTCCGGCGGTGAGCACTCGACGCACATCGCGGTGATCTTGGGGACCGCCCGCACTCCGAACTTCTACGAGCTGATGAGCTTCACCCACTGGGCGCGCTCGATCGGTGAGGTGCCGGGCGGCCGCACCATCAAGGTGGAGCACCGGCCCGCGGACAACCTGGAGGCCGAGCAGCTCCAACTCGAGCCCGGAACGATGATCTACCTGATCCTCCGGCTGCGCTACTTGTCCCGGCGGCCGGTGCTGGTCGAGCGGATGGCCTATCCCGAGGCGGTCGGACGACTCGTCGCCGACCTCCGGGTCGACGCGATCTCCCACGCGGACCCGCTGGTCGACGAAGGGCTGGTCGTGGCCGACCTCGAGCACTCGATCGACGTCGTCGCCGCGGACGAGCTCGACGCCAGTCTGCTGGGTTGCGAGGAGGGCTCGCCGTTGATGCGCGAGCGTCGACGTGCGACAGATCCTGCCGGCGTGCCGCTGCATTGGTCGGATGACCGCTTCCTTCCGGGCACGATCACCTTCACGGTGCACAACTCGGCGGCGATTACAGCGATGTCGCGCCGGCGGGGTTGATCCGCTGCTGCCCGGTGTAGACGTTCATCGAGTCCCCGCGCAGAAAGCCGACCAGGGTGAGGCCCGCATCCTCCGCGAGCTCGGCCGCGAGCGAGGACGGGGCCGAAACCGCCGCCAGCATGGGGATTCCGGCCATCACGGCCTTCTGGACCAGCTCGAAGGACGCCCGCCCGCTGACCATCAGCACGGTCTGGCGCAGCGGTAGCCGACCGTTGCGATAGGCGTCGCCGATGACCTTGTCGACAGCGTTGTGGCGGCCGACGTCTTCGCGAACCACGATCAGGTCGCCCTCGGCGGTGAAGAGCCCGGCCGCATGCAGACCGCCCGTGCTGTCGAACACCCGCTGCGCGTCCCGAAGCTTCTCGGGCAGGGTCGCCAGCAGGTCAGGACTGATCGTGAAGGAATCCCCGGCGACGTCCCAGAACGACTGCGTGCGCACCGCGTCGAGCGAGGCCTTGCCGCACACTCCGCACGAGGACGTCGTGTAGAAGTTGCGGTCCAGGGTGTTCGGAAGCCGCACATCGGAGTCGAGCCCCAGGTCGACGACGTTGTAGGTGTTGATGCCCTCGTCGGTCGCGCCCGCGCAGTAGCGGATCTCGCGCACCTGGTCAGGCTTGTGCACGACGCCCTCCCCGACGAGGAACCCGACCGCCAGGTCGAAGTCGTCGCCCGGAGTTCGCATGGTGACGGTCAGCGGCGCACCGTTGACGCGGATCTCCATCGGCTCTTCTGCGGCGAGCGTGTCGACGCGCTCGCTGGATTGGCCAGCGCGCACACGGAGCACGCGCCGGCGTGCGGTTACTCGACCCATGGGTCCTTACTCAAGCTCGGCATCCAGTGTGATCTCCGGAACGCCGGCGAGCGCGCGGCTGACGACACATCCGGTCTTCGCGCCCTTCGCCTGCTCCTGGAACTCCTCGGCGCTGATGTTGGGAACGGTGGCCCGCACCGTCAGCGCGCTGGAGAGGATCGTCGGCACGCCGTCGACGGGCCGAAGCGTCACCTGCGCCTCCGTCCGAATGCTCGTCGGCGTGAAGCCCGCCTTGCCGAGCGCGCTGGACAAGGCCATCGAGTAGCAGGCCGCATGGGCGGCCGCGATGAGCTGCTCCGGGTTTCCGCCCGGGCCGTCCTCGAACCGGGACTTGTAGGTGTACCCGCCGGACAGCGAGTCACCGGCCATGAACGTTCCGGTGCCCGTGGGAATGTCGCCCCGCCACTCGGCGGTGCCCTTGGAGACTGGCATGTCTTTCCTCCCGATCGATGAGGTCTCATCACGACCCTAGGCACAGACGCATGCTGCAAGCCAGGGTGGGCGCTTAAATGAGCTGTGCTCTGGGACTGGATCGGATTCGCGGGCGGCCTTGCGCTGCTCATCGTCACCTGGGCGAGCGTCATCGGCACCCTGGTGGTGCCGCGCCACGTTCCGTCCCGGATCTCGCGTCGCACCGAATGGTTCCTGGACCGCCTGTTCCGGTTCTCCACCCGTCGCGTGAAGACCTACGAGTCGCGCGATCGGATCCTGGCCTGGCAGGCGCCGCTCGGATTGTTGCTTCGCCTGGCCGTGTGGATCGCCCTGCTCGATCTCGCGTTCGGACTGCTCATGCTGCCGTCGCACCCGCACTCTCCCGGAGAGGCCTTCGCGGCGTCGAGCTCCTCGATGTTCACTCTCGGGTACGCGGCACCGCATGGATTGGCGGGCAGCGTGCTGGAGGGCATTGCCGCCTTCACCGGTCTTATCGTCGTCGGCCTCCAGGTCGGGTACCTGCCGGTGTTCTACGCCGCCTTCAACCGGCGCGAGACCGAGGTCAGCCTCTTGATCGCCCGATCCGGAACGCCTGCCTGGGGTCCCGAGATCCTGGCGCGCACCAAGTGGGGCATCTACGACGGCGACACCCGCCCGGTTCTCGACGAGCTGTTCACGGCCTGGGAGCGCTGGACCTCAGAGGTGGCCGAATCGCACACCACCTACTTCACGCTGACTCGCTTCCGGTCCTCACACCCGTGGGCGCACTGGTTGACCTCGTTGATCGCGGTGATGGATGCGGCGGCGATGCACCTGTCGGTCGCGCCCTCACTGGAACCCAAGCTGTCGGCGCGTCTGTGTCTGCGCATGGGTTTCCAGACGCTGAGCGAGATCGCCAGCACCGCGCGCCTGCCGATTCCATCGGCGCCCGACCGGGACCAGCAGATCTCGGTGACCTTCGAGGAGTTCGCTGCTGCCGTCTCCGACCTGCGCGCGATCGGCTACCCGATCGAGCGCGACGCCGACGAGGCCTGGCCCCACTTCCGCGGTTGGCGCGTCAACTACGACCAGTCCGCCTTGGCGCTCGCCTACCTGCTCGACGCACCGCCGACGTTGTGGACCGGACCCCGGCGCTGGCCGTCGAGCCCGGTGCCCCCGAAGCGGCCCGCCGCCTAGCGCGAGCCGTCACGGCTGTTCGAGGTCGAACGACACCAGTGCGAGTCCATCGGCGAACCGCTCTCGACTGTTCCGCGACAACCCCGCGAAGAAGCGACGGGCCTCGAGGTTCTCCGGCTGGATCTCGGCTCGCAGCGTCGTGATCCCGGCTTGCCCTGCAGCCTCGATCAGAGCGCGCATCAGGTCATGCGCCAGCCCATGGTGCTGCTGCGCGTCGGCGACGAGCACGGCCACCTCGGCCGTCGTTGTGCCCTCGTCGCGGACATAGCGCGCCACCCCTGCGATGCCCTCCTCGTCGACCGCGATCACCGCCTCGTGCCTCGCCACCTCGAGATCGGTGAAGCGGTCGAGCACGCTGTCGCTCAGCGAGGTGATGGCGCCGTGGAACCGGGCGATCGCACTCTCCCGCGAGACGCGCGAGGGAAACGCCGCCAACGCCGGACGATCGTCCGGCGTCAGCATGCGAATCACCACGCTCACGAGGTCACGCTAGTCAGGCAGCCGCCGTTGCCGCAGTCGCCGGCACCAACGCTGTCGCGAGGATCTCGCCGACGTCACCGACCAGGTGGACTGTGACGGCCTCCTTCACCTCGGCCGGCACCTCGTCCAGATCCGGCTCGTTGCGCTGAGGCAGGAAGACCTCAGTCAACCCCGCCCGCTGTGCGGCGAGCAGCTTCTGCTTGACCCCACCGATCGGCAGGACGCGTCCGGTCAACGACACCTCACCGGTCATGCCGACCTCGGAGCGAACCGGTCGCTCGGTCAGCAGCGAGACCAGCGCCGTTGTCATCGTGACTCCGGCCGACGGCCCGTCCTTGGGGACGGCGCCCGCCGGGAAGTGGATGTGCACCGGTCGCTCCAGCAGCTCCGGCGAGATGCCCAGCTCACTGGCATGTGCCCGCACCCAGGTCAGCGCAATCTGCGCCGACTCCTTCATCACGTCGCCCAGCTGACCCGTCAAGGTCAGCCCCGGGGTCGTACCGGGCAGCAGCGAGGCCTCGACGAACAGCACGTCGCCACCCATGCCGGTGACCGCCAACCCCGACGCCACACCGGGCACCGACGTGCGCTCGTGCGACTCGGGCGTGAACCGCGGCCGACCGATGAGCTCCTTCAGATCCGGCTCGTCGATCGTGATCGGACCTTCCTTGAGCGAGGCCTTGCGGAACGCCTTGGCTAGCAGTCGCTCGAACGAGCGCACCCCAGCCTCGCGGGTGTAGTTGGCCGCGATCTCGCGAAGAGCCGCCTCGGTAATGGTCACGTCGTCGGCCGTCAAAGCCGCCCGCTCGAGCTGTCGCGGAACCAGGAAGTCCCGGGCGATCGCGACCTTGTCCTCCTCGGTGTAGCCGTCGATCGTGACCAGCTCCATCCGGTCCAGCAGGGCGGGCGGGATGGTCTCCAGCACGTTGGCGGTCGCGATGAACAGCACATCGGACAGGTCGAGGTCGAGCTCCAGGTAGTGGTCGCGGAACGTGTGGTTCTG
>JBQCDC010000221.1:0-4056 GCA_051961575.1 Marmoricola sp. | reverse complement strand
CAACTCGAGACAATGGAGCCTCAGCACACAGGCGAAGTCCTAGCGACCACAGTTGCGGGGAAGTCGCCGGCGAAGTTGGCGCTGGATCGCTTCCTGCGCGACAAAGGCTCGATGCTTGCGCTGATCATCGTGACGATCTATGTGGCGGGTGCCATCTTGGCGCCGGTGCTGGTGTCGATGCACGTACTGAACCCGTACACGGTCCAGCAGAACCTGCTCAATATCAGCCAGGGTGGCATTCCGAACGGCTCCTTCGGTGGTACGAGCTGGGGCCACATCCTCGGCGTTGAGCCGCGGACCGGAACGGACTTCCTCTCCCGCCTCTGGTACGGGCTGACCTTCTCGCTCTCGATCGCGCTGGCAGCCTCGATCATCACCACCGTTTTCGGGGTGGTGCTCGGCGTCGTCGCCGGCGCCAGCGGGGGATGGGTTGACGGCATCATCGGTCGTTTCACCGACCTGACCTTGTCGTTCCCGTCGACGCTGATGCTGCTCGCGCTCGCGGGCAGTGGCGTCGCGCTGGCCGCCAAGCTGACAGGGTTGTCGGAAGCCACCGCCTTCCCCAATGCGCTCTATGAAGTTGTCGCGCTCGCTGCGTTCGGCTGGCCTGCGGTCACGCGTCTGATTCGAGGTCAGACCTTGTCGATCCGTGAACGGGACTTCGTCGATGCGGCGAAGTTGCTGGGTGCATCGCGCCGGCGCTTGTACTTCAAGGAGATCCTGCCGAATCTGTGGGCGCCGATCCTGGTCCAGTTCACGCTGATCATGCCGGCCTACATCTCGGCAGAGGCGGCTCTCGGCTTCCTGGGCGTCGGCATTCCGAAGCCCACGCCGACGCTCGGGAACATCATGGGTGACTCGTTCAACTACGCGGGGAGCGACTTCGCCTACTTCTTCTACCCGGCCCTTCTGCTGGCCGTGATCGTGATCAGCTTCAACCTTCTCGGAGATGGTCTACGCGATGCGCTCGACCCCAAGGCGGATCGATGACCCTTCCTCACAGTTGTCGGTAGCAATGTCGCTGCCGAAAGTGCCGCTACAGCGGCGCGTCACAAAAGTAGGAGATGTAATGGCCAGTTATCGAAAGAGGGCGTTGGCACTTGCTGTCGCCGCGTCCATGTCGGTTGGTCTCGCAGCCTGTGGCAGCGGATCCGGCAGTGGCTCGGGTGGTAAGGGCGGAGGAACGCTTACCTACTACGTCCGTAGCGTCTACGAGCACACCGACCCACAGCGCGCTTACCTCGGCGTCGAGATGACCAACTGGAGTCGCATGGTCTATCGCAGCTTGGTTGCCTTCCCGATCTCGACGGACCCCACCGTCGCGACGACGCCGGTGCCCGACCTCGCTACGAACACCGGTACTTCCACGAATGCCGGGAAGACCTGGTCCTTCACTCTGAAGAGCGGCATCAAGTGGCAGGACGGCAAGCCGATCACGTGCGCCGACTTCAAGTACGGTGCGTCGCGTGACTTCGCTACGAGCGTGATCACCGGTGGTCCGAACTACATCCTGACCTACCTCAACATCCCCACCGATGCGAAGACCGGGCTGCCGATCTACACGGGTCCGTACAAGAACACGCCGGCCGGCCTCGCGGCGTTCAACAAGGCGATCACCTGCACCGGTAACACGATCACCTACAACTTCAAGAAGCCGTGGCCGGACTTCCCTCTGGCGATTGCCGCGCTCCACATGATGGATCCGTACCGCGCGGACAAGGACCAGGGCGACAAGTCCAACTACCAGATCTTCTCGAACGGTCCCTACGAGTTGTCGGGCACCACGTTCTGGAACGCGCAGACGGGTGGCACCTTCGTTCGCAACCCGAACTATGACCCGAAGACTGACTCGACGAACATCCGCAAGGCGCTGCCGAACAAGATCATCTTCAAGGTCGGCAACACTAGCGAGGTCATCACCGACCTGATCAACTCCGACTCCGGCCCGAACCAGGGCGCGGTGACGCAGCAGGCGATCCCGTCGTCGAAGTTCGCCGAGGTTGCCAGCAGCAAGTACACGGTGAGTGTGAAGTCGCCTTACGTCGACTACTTGGTGCTCAACTTCAAGCGCATGACCAACCTCAAGGTCCGTCAGGCGCTTGCGGCCGCCACCAATGACACCGCTTGGGTCGCTGCCGGTGGTGGTCCCAAGGCCTACGAGCCGGCCACGGACATCGTGAGCCCGTCCGTCAAGGGTTACCAGCCGAACCTCTTCCCGGGTGGTTCTGGTGATGTGTCGAAGGCCTCCGCGCTGCTGAAGTCAGCAGGGGTCCCGCTGCCCTACCCGATCAACTTCACCTACCCGAGCACGCCGACCGCGGATGCTCAGGCACGTGCGTTGCAGCAGACGTGGCAGGCGGCGGGCTTCAAGGTCACCCTGCAGGGTGTCGCGAACCAGAGCGCGTACTACACCAACATCCAGTCGCCGACCCAGACCGCCGACGTGATCTGGGCTGGTTGGGGTGCTGACTGGCCGTCCGCCATCACGGTGACGGCGCCGCTCTTCGACAGTCGTCCGAACCTGACGTCTGCGTCGAACGGTCAGGACTACGGTGCTTACAAGAGCGCCGCGTTCAACGCCTTGGTCGACAAGGCCCAGTTCTCGACGAACTTGGCTGACCAGACGAAGTTCCTGCAGCAGGCCGACCAACTGTTGGCCAAGGACGTCGCCTACATCCCGGTCGATATTCCGATCTTCTACATGATCCACGGATCGAAGGTCATGAATTACATTACGACCGCGGCGTCGAACAGCTACCCCGACCTGGGTGGCATCGACGTGGCGAGCAGCATCCACTAGGTCTCGTCAGAGGCTGAGGCCGACCGGGGCGGGGAGAAACTCCCGCCCCGGTCGGTTACCCCCAGGGGTGACAAACGCGACCGTTGACGTAACGTGTCGCCGCAGCCTTGAGTGGCCCGATCGGCCCGTGAGGTGGTTCAACAGTGTTCGCGTACATCGTTCGGCGTCTGATCATCGGCGTTGTGATGTTGCTGGCGATGAGTTTCATCACCATCTTCCTCTTCTTCCACAACGGCATCGATCCCGGTCGTTTCGCCTGTGGAAAGAACTGTTCGCCGCAGCTGATCAAGCAGGTCGACAAGGCGTTCGGTTACGACAAGCCGGTCCTGTCGCAGTGGACTGACTTCGTCGAGGGTGTGTTCGTCGGGCGCGACTACCCCGAAGACCCATCGCTGCGCGCGGCGGCACCGCAGTTGGTTGCACACTGCTCCGCGCCGTGCCTGGGCTATTCGGTGATCAATGCGCAGAATGTGGGCACAGAACTGAAGACCGCTGCCCCGGTATCTCTGTCGGTGGGCTTGCTCGCCTTCATCATCTGGATCGTCGGAGGCGTCGTCCTCGGCGCGATTGCCGCTGTGTTCAAGGGCCGATGGATCGACAAGCTGATCGTGGGCTCGAGCCTGTTCTTCTTCGCCTTCCCCGTCTTCTGGATCGGCGGCTTCCTCTTGGAGTTCGTCGCGATCAAGTGGGGCTGGTTGCCGCCGCCGTCCTACATCAGCATCGCGGACGGTGGCTTCGGCGGTTGGCTCAGCAACCTGTGGTTGCCGGCCATCACCCTGGCCTTGTTCTCGATGGCTGCGTACGTGCGCATCACCCGCGCCTATGTGCTGGAGTCGATGAGCGAGGACTACGTCCGTACGGCCAAGGCCAAGGGCCTCAAACCTCGCAAGATTCTCTTCAAACACACGCTGCGTGCTGCCTTCACGCCGATCGTGACCTTGGCTGGCGTCGACCTACCGAGCGTGATCAGCCAGGCGACCATCACCGAAACGGTGTTCAACTTCAACGGACTCGGCAAGATGGCCGCCGACTCGACCGCCTCCTTCGACCTGCCCACGACCGTGGGGCTCGTCCTATTGCTGGCCGCGATCGTGATCGTCGCGAACCTGGTCGTCGACGTCCTCTACGGATTCATCGACCCGCGCGTGCGGCTCGACTGACAAGGAATGACTGTGACTGAGCAACCCCTGCTGTCCGTTCGGGATCTGGTGGTCCATTTCCCCACGGTCGACGGCGTGGTCAAGGCGACCGACGGG
>JBQCDC010000220.1:0-8062 GCA_051961575.1 Marmoricola sp. | reverse complement strand
CCTTGTCGAGCAGCGCGTCCCGGGCCTGGACTGCGTTCCGCTCGGGGGAGTCGGGGGAGACGTAGCGCTCGTCGCCCCACCAGAAGTCGACGGCGGTCCAGTTGATCGCGTAGGCGTCAGCCCTGCGCGCGACTTCGGCATAGAGCTCAGCGGCGAAGCCGCCGCCCGTCAGGACGACCTGGGGATCGCGGCCGCCCTCTTGCAGCGTGCTGAGCACGGTCAAGAGTCGGTCGGCGACCTCGGTGGTCATCGATTCCTGCGTCTCTGAGCGGACGACGTCCACGACCTACCCGATCGCCTGCTGGATCTGGTCGAATCCGGCCGCCTCGCGGACGTGCAGCCGAAGCACCGGGCGCCCGTGGGAGGCCAGCACGCTCGCGTCCCCGATGGCCTGCGCCTGGATGAACCCTCCGAAAGTGAACGACCGGCCGGGGATCGCAAGGTCCTGTAGGGGGTCGGTCGTGATCTGCAGGAAGACGCCGGTCTGGGCACCGCCCTTGTGGTACTGCCCGGTTGAGTGCAGGAACCTCGGACCCCACCCGAAGGTGGTCGGACGGCCGACGCGCGTCGCCAGGCGCTTGCGCACCTCAGACAGATTCGCATGGGCGTCGCGGTCAACGTAGGCCATGACCGCCAGGTACCCACGGGACTGGTCGACGCGCGTGAGCAGTCGCTCGAGCGCGTCCTCGACGGTCGACCCGTTGAGCCCGTCCAGCAGCCCGTCGGTCGCGTAGACATCGACGACACCGTCGGAGAAGAGCGGCTCGGGATGCTCGTCGTTGCCGTCGAGCAGGCTGCGGGCAGCCGCCTTGGCGCTCTCGACGTCGGGCTGGTCGAAGGGATTGATCCCGATCAGGCTTCCGGCCACGGGGATCGCGTACTCCCAGAGCAACAGAGCCGCACCGAGCGGCGCTCGTACAGAGCCGGCCCAGCCCGAGGAGGCGGGCGGGATGTCGTCGCCGAGCGCGATGATGACCTCGTCGGGTGTGTTGGGGGTGGCGTTGGCCGAGGCCAGCGACGCTACGACGACCGGAAGGATGCCGCGCTCGTGCTTGCCGGTCGACTCCGCGATGAGCTGTTCGGCCCAGTCCCCGAATCGCTGCAGCCCCGACCCGTCGTCGGCCAGCACGACCTTGTCGACGCCGGCGGCATTCGCCACTCCGAGGAACGCGCCGAGCTGGAGCGCCGGGTTGGTGGGGTCATCCGCCTGCAGGTCGGGCTCGATCGCGGCGGCCTCGTCGAGCAGGGCGTTGATGTCGACGCCGGCCAGACCACAAGGGACTAGCCCGAATGCCGTCAGCGCCGAGTAGCGGCCGCCGACGTTCGGGTCGGCGTTGATGACGGTGTAGCCCTTCTCCCGGGCCAGGCCATCCAACGGCGATCCAGGGTCGGTCACGACGACGAAGTGGTCACGTGGATCCAGGCCGGCAGCCTCGAACGCGGCCTCGTAGGCGCGACGCTGGCTGTCGGTCTCGACCGTGCTGCCCGACTTGCTCGACACGACGACGATCGACTGTGCCAGCTCAGTGTCGAGTGAGGCGCGCACGTAGTCGGGGTCGGAGGAGTCGAGAACGTGGAGCGGGCGCCCGACGGTTGCGCAGATCACCTCGGGGGCGAGCGACGATCCGCCCATGCCGCAGAGGACGACATGGTTCAGGCCTTGCGCCGTCAGCTTGGTGCGCAGGTCCTCGATCACGGGAACGAGGTGACGCGAGGTCTCGGCGAGGCTGACCCAGGCGAGGCGCTTGGCTGCCTCTGCGGATGCGTCAGGACCCCACAGGCTGGCGTCCTGGGCAGCCATGCGAGAGGCGAAGCCCGTGCCGACGAGCGCGCTGAGCGCGTCGTCGAACGCGGCCTGGTCGGCGGGGGACAGACGAAGCTGAACGCTCACCCGTCAGCCTCGCGCCTCGGCCATGCGCCGGGAGACGGTGTCCAGCACGTCGTTCCAGGACACCACGAACTTGTCGACGCCCTCGCGGATCAGGACCTCGATCACGTCGTCGTAGTCGATGCCGGCTGCCGCGAGATCCGCGAGCGTGTTCGCGGCCTCGTCGTAGTGGCCGTGTACCTGGTCGCCGCGGACGACGCCGTGGTCACGGACCGCGTCCATCGTCTTCTCCGGCATGGTGTTGACGGTGCCGTCGACGGCGAGGTCGACCACGTACATCGTGTCGTCGTACTCCGGGTTCTTGACACCGGTCGAGGCCCATAGCGGTCGCTGGAGGTGGGCTCCGTGCTCGGCGAGGGTCTGCCACCGCGTCCGCGAGAAGAAGTCCTCGAAGGCCTTGTAGGCGAGCCGAGCGTTGGCGATGCCCGCCTTACCGGCCAGCGAGGAGTCGACGCCGAGCTTCTCGAGGCGCTTGTCGATCTCGGTGTCCACGCGTGAGACGAAGAACGAGGCCACCGAGTAGATCGTGCTCAGGTCGTGCCCGTTCTCGAGTGCCTTCTCCAGGCCGGCGACGTAGGCCTCCATCACGTCGCGGTACTGGCTGAGCCCGAAGATCAGCGTGACGTTGACGGAGATCCCGGCACCGATCGTCTCGGTGATGGCGTCGCATCCTTCGGCGGTTCCGGGGATCTTGATGAAGAGGTTGGGGCGGTTCACCTTCGACCACAGGCGCGAGGCCTGCTTCACGGTTCCGGCAGCGTCGCCGGCCAGGTCGGGCGATACCTCGATCGATACGCGCCCGTCGAGGCCACCGGTGGCGTCGTAGGTGGGCCGCAGGATGTCACATGCGTTGCGCACGTCCGTGGTGGTGAGGTCCTCGACCACGGTGTCGACGTCGGCGCCCAAAGCGACCAGCTCACGCAGCTGCTGGTCGTAGCGCGAGCCATCGGAGATGGCGCCCTGGAAGATCGCGGGGTTCGTGGTCACGCCCACCACGGAGGAGTTGGCTACGAGGTCGGCGAGGTTGCCGGTCTCGATGCGCTCACGGGAGAGGTCGTCGAGCCAGATGCTGACGCCGAGAGCACTGAGTTCTTGCAAGGAGCCGGTCATCGTTTCCTCCAAGTCGACTGAATCGTCAGTTGCGTACAGTTGCGAGACTGTCGCGAGCGGCCTGTGCCACCGCGTCCGCCGTGACCCCGTACTCGGTGTAGATGCGCTGGTAGTCCGCCGAGGCGCCGAACGTCTCGATGGAGACGATCCGGCCAGCGTCGCCCACCAGCTCCCGCCACCCCTGGGCGATTCCTGCCTCCACGGACACGCGAGCGTGCACCGTCGGGGGGATGACGGAGTCGCGGTAGGCCTCGTCCTGCTCGTTGAACCACTCGATGCAGGGCAGTGACACGACACGGGCGCCGATGCCCTCGGAGGCCAGCGTCTCGCGCGCCGCGACGGCGAGCTGGACCTCGGAGCCGGTGGCCAGCAGCACGACGTCGGGGAGACCGCCTTCGGAGTCGATCAGGACGTAGCCGCCCTTCGACACGTTCTCGGTTCCGGCGAAGCCGTCCTCGCCTCGGGGGAACGTGGGCACGTTCTGGCGGGTCAGGCACAGACCAGCGGGGTGGTGGTTGCGCTCGAGGATGGTGAGCCAGGCGGCCGCCGTCTCGTTGGCGTCTGCCGGACGGACCACGTCGAAGTGCGGGATGGCGCGCAGCGCGGCGACGTGCTCGATCGGCTGGTGGGTGGGGCCGTCCTCGCCGAGACCGATGGAGTCGTGGGTCCAGATGAACAGGGACGGGATACGCATCAGCGCCGACAGGCGGACCGCTGGCCGCATGTAGTCCGCGAACTGCAGGAACGTGCCGCCGAAGGGGCGCGTGCCGCCGTGCAGCACGATGCCGTTGATGATCGCGCCCATGGCGTGCTCGCGGATGCCGAAGTGCAGGACGCGTCCGAGGCCGGGGTCCGCCGACCACTCGTGCGTGCTGCCACCATCGGGGAGGAACGACGGCGCTCCGTTGATGGTCGTGTTGTTGGAGCCGGCGAGGTCGGCCGAGCCGCCCCACAGCTCGGGCATGATCGGAGCGATCGCGTTGATCACCTTGCCGGAGGCGGCACGGGTCGCCACGCCCTTGGCGTCTGCCGGGAAGGTGGGCAGCGCCTCTTCGAGGCCCTCGGGGAGCGCGCGCGTGCGCATGCGGTGCAGGATCGCGGCCGATTCCGGGGCATCGGCGGCCCAGGTGTCGAAGGACTTCTCCCAGATGGCCCGTGCTTCCTTGCCTCGTGAGGCGAGCTCGCGCGTGTGGGCGAGGACGTCGTCGGCCACGTAGAAGTGCTTCTCGGGATCGAAGCCCAGAACCTTCTTGGTGGCCGCGACCTCGTCCGCGCCGAGCGCTGCGCCGTGCGCCTGCTCGGTGCCCTGCGCGTTGGGTGCGGGCCAGGCGATGATCGTGTTGAGAACGATCATGGAGGGCCGGTCAGTGACGTCCTGGGCCGCGGCGATCGCGGCGTAGAGAGCTTCGACATCCTCGTGGTAGTCGGTGCCGCCGTTGGTCCAGTCGACGTGCTGGACGTGCCAGCCGTAGGCCTCGTATCGGCCGGCGACGTCCTCGGTGAAGGACACGTGGGTGTCGCCCTCGATCGAGATGCGGTTGGCGTCGTAGATGACGGTCAGGTTGCCGAGCTTCTGGTGACCGGCAAGAGAGGAGGCCTCCGAGGAGACGCCTTCCTGGAGGTCACCGTCGGAGGCGATCACGTAGATCGAGTGGTCGAACGGCGACGTGCCGACGGCGGCGTCGTTGTCGAGGAGGCCGCGCTCACGCCGAGCCGCCATGGCCATGCCGATTGCGGTCGCGATGCCCTGACCGAGCGGACCTGTGGTGGTCTCGACGCCGGCGGTGTGGCCGTACTCCGGGTGTCCCGGAGTCTTCGAGCCCCAGGTGCGGAACGCCTCGAGGTCCTCGAGCTCCAGGCCGAAGCCGCCGAAGAAGAGCTGGTTGTAGAGCGTGAGCGACGAGTGGCCGCAGGACAGGACGAAGCGGTCGCGGCCGATCCACTGCGGATCGGTCGGGTCGTGGCGCATGACCTTCTGGAAGAGGAGGTACGCGACCGGAGCAAGGCTCATGGCGGTGCCGGGGTGGCCGTTGCCCACCTTCTGCACCGCATCCATGGCGAGACATCGGGACGTGTCCACGGCGCGCTGGTCGAGGTCGGTCCATTCCAGAGGTCGGTCGCTGAGGCGGCTCACGGGTCGAGCCTATCCAGGTGTCAATGGCAGGTAGACTCAGCCCGGCGCTGATGGACCGATCGGCCCGCGAACCCCGGAGGATGACGAATGGCTGCTCTCGATAGCAGTGTTTCGTCATCGGCTGACGGGGTACTCGAGAGCGGGTTCGATCCCGAGATCGGCATGGAGCCGCGCCTGGAGGACGAGGGTCCGATCCGCGCGGCGGTGAACGGTTGGCGCGACGTCGTCGGCGCCTACGTGGGCCTGATGAAGCCACGCGTGATCGAGCTGCTGCTGCTCACCACCGTCCCGGTGATGTTCTTCGCGCAGCGTGGGGTCCCTTCGCTCGGCCTGGTCGTCGCGACGGTGGTGGGCGGAACGCTCTCCGCCGGTAGCGCGAACGCTCTCAACTGCGTGTACGACCGCGACATCGACGAGCACATGCGCCGCACCCGACGCCGCGCTCTGCCGCGGCACATCGTGACGGTCAACGGTGCCTTGATCTTCGGTCTCGCGCTGATGGTCGCCTCGACGGTCATCCTCGGAAACTTCGTGAACTGGTTGTCGGCCGGCCTCGCACTGGCCGCGAGCGCCTTCTACCTCTTCGGCTACACGATGATCCTCAAGCGCCGCACCACCCAGAACATCGTCTGGGGCGGGATCGCCGGTTGCTTCCCCACGATGATCGGCTGGACGGCGGTCACGGGTCGCCTCGACTGGGCGCCGTTCATCCTCTTCCTGGTGGTGTTCTTCTGGACGCCGCCGCACACCTGGGCGCTGGCGATGCGCTATCGCGAGGACTACGCCCGGGTCGACGTCCCGATGTTGCCGGTGCGCCGCGACGCGCACACCGTGGCCAAGCAGATCGTGGCCTACTCCTGGGTGATGGTCGCTACGTCGCTACTCCTGTGGCCGGTGGCGCACACCAGCTGGCTGTACCCGGTCATCGCGGTGGCGCTCGGTGGTGCCTTCCTCGTCGAGGCGCATCTCCTGCTCAACCGTGCACGGCACAGCAACGAGCTCTCGGTCGTGCGCCCGATGCGGCTCTTCCACTGGTCGAACATGTACCTGTCGCTGTTGATGGTCGGCGTCGCGCTCTCGCCTCTGATCAGCCGCTGACCGTCACTCGTCGAGCAGGACCCAGGTCGACGCGGCGGCCACGAGGGCGGCGCCGAGCATGTGGATGCCGACCAGGGCCACCGGTAGGTGCGTGAAGTACTGCACGAAGCCGATCGTGGCGTTGAACACCTCGACCGCGAAGAGTGCGATGACCGCGCGCGACCGTCTGGCGATGAGAAGAGCGAGCGTCAGACCGACGAGCAGGAACACGAAGTCGGTGTGCAGTTGTGCGGTCTCGAGTGGGGAGAAGCCGTTGCGGTACTTCGTGGCCTCCCGTCCGGCGTCACCCGCGTGCGGACCGGCGCCGGTCACCACCGTCCCGAGAGAGAGCACCGCGGCAGCCGCGATGAGCTGCGCCCATCGGATCGGGGAGGGCTTCGGTAGCGGCCGATCGATCCGAACGATGTAGACGACCGCCAGCCCGATGATCACCATCGATGAGATCAGGTGCAGCGAGACGACCCACGGGTTGAGGTGCGTCCGCACCGAGATCCCGCCGATGATCGCTTGGGCCGGGATGAACATGGCCAGCCAGAAGGCGAGCCAGCGGAGCTCCTTGCGCGCGGACTGCCAGGCCGAGATGAACGTCAGGATGGCGATCACGGTGAGGACGAAGGTCAGCATCCGGTTGGTGAACTCGATGGCGCCGTGGACGCCCAGTGCGGCCTGAGGCACGAACGATCCGTTATCGCAGTGCGGCCAGGTGGGGCAGCCGAGCCCAGAACCGCTGAGGCGCACCGCACCACCGGTCAGCACCAGCACGATGTTCGCCACAAGGCTCGCCCAACCCAGGCGGATCAACCACACGCGAGTGCCGAGTGGCTTGAGGAACGTCATTCCCACTTGAAAGTCCTTGCAGTCAGCGTCGCCCCCAGCGCAGCCCAGCAGGCGAGGACCAGGAGGCTGGTCCAGTCGATGTGTCCGTTGATCAGTGCGTCACGCATGCCGTTACCCAGCGCACCCGACGGAAGCCAACGCGCTACGTGCCCGAACGCGCCGTAGGACGTCGTCGGCAGCACCACCGCGCCACCGGCCATGAGCAGCAGGTAGATCAGGTTCGCCGCGGCGAGCGTCGCCTCGGCGCGGAGGACGCCGGCCACGAAGAGTCCGAGCGAGCCGAAGGCAGCGGTGGCCAGGACGATCGTCAGGATCGAGCCTGCGAACGCGGCCAAGCACGTCTGGGGCGACCAGCCGAGCAGCAGCCCGACGACGCCGACTACGACGATCTGCAGGATCTCGACCAGGACCAGCGCCACGACCTTGCCCAGGAGTAGGCCGGTGCGCGACAGCGGGGAGGCGCCGAGACGCTTGATCACCCCGTAGCGCCGCTCGAAGCCTGTGGCGATGGCCAGCGAGGTGAAGGACGTCGACATGATCGCCAGCGCGAGAACACCCGGAGTGAACTCGTCCACCGGGCGATGCGTGATGTGCAGGGTCAGGTGCTTGGCGGCCTCGACGATGCCCACGAGCACGATCAGCGGGATCACGATGGCCAACAGCAGCTGCTCACCGTTGCGCAGCATGAGCTTGGCTTCCATGGTCGCCTGCGCGCGCACCTGCTTGAGGAAGGGTGCTCCGCCCGGCTTGGGCGTGAAGTCGCTCAAGACAGGCCCCGTCCGGTGAGCTCGAGGAAGACGTCCTCGAGGTTGCGCTGGCCGAGGTTGAGGGACTCCGGCAGGACACCCGTGGCCTCGCACCACGCGGAGACCTTCGCCAGCGTCGTGGAGTCGGCGGTGCCCGTGATGACGAGGCTGCGCTCGTCGACTGGGCGGACGTCGACGGCCTCGCCGAGAGCACGTTGGAGCGAGGCGGGTGCGTCGTCGGGGAACGGT
>JBQCDC010000219.1:0-4134 GCA_051961575.1 Marmoricola sp. | reverse complement strand
GTTTGGGCGCGGGGGGCGCCGCCCCCCCCACCCCCGCCGCACCCGGGGGGGTGGCTGGCGCCGACACGGGGCGACCCTAAACCCCGCTCAGGAGGCGGGCGCCTCGATCACGCGCTTGAGGATCTTTCCGGTCGCGCCCTTGGGGAGCTCGTCGACGAACCAGACCCCGCGGGGGTACTTGTAGGGCGCGACGCGGGCTTTCACGTACTCGCGGATCTCGTCGGCCGTCGCCTCGGCGCCGGGCTTCAACGCGACGGCGGCGCCGATCTCCTCGCCGTGCGTCTCGTGCGGAATCCCGATGACGGCGGCCTCGCGGACGGCCGGGTGCTCGTACAGGACCTCTTCGATCTCGCGCGGGTAGACATTGAAGCCGCCGCGGATGATGAGCTCCTTCTTGCGGTCGACGATGAAGTAGAAGCCGTCCTCGTCCACGCGGGCCATGTCACCGGTGTGGAACCAGTCGTCCTTGATCGCCTCGGCCGTGGCCTCCGGACGGTTCCAGTAGCCCTTCATGACGTTGTGACCGCGGATCGCGATCTCACCGATCTCGCCGGCGGGCACCTCGTTGTCGCTGTCGTCGACCAGCTTGAACTCGACTCCGGGGATCGGCGTTCCGATCGAGCCGACCTTCGCGTTGTCGATGCGGTTGAAGCTCGCGACCGGCGACGTCTCGGAGAGGCCGTAGCCCTCGATGATCTTGGCGTCGT
The DNA here is from genome assembly GCA_051961575.1 of Marmoricola sp. GTDB lineage: Bacteria > Actinomycetota > Actinomycetes > Propionibacteriales > Nocardioidaceae > Marmoricola. Next base: position 3,427 of record JBQCDC010000219.1, on the reverse strand, counting down.
AGGCAGCCTCGAAGGCGCGCAGGATCTCTCCGGGAAGTGCCGCGCCACCGGAGACACAAACGCGAAGGGACTTGACCGCCTCCGGCTTGGCCTCGGGCAAGTGCGCCAGAGCCGTGTACATGGTCGGCACACCTTCGAACACGGTGACCTGGTCACGCCCGATGGCCTCGAGGACCGCCCCGGGCTCGAAGCGCGGGATCAGCACCAGCGAGGCGTGCGCACCCACGGCCGTGTTGAGACCACAGGTCAGTCCGAACACGTGGAAGAGCGGCAGGCAGCCCATGATCACGTCGACCTCGGTGATGTACATGAGGTCCTGGCGACAGATCTCCTGGTTGCGGTTCAGTCCGCCGTGGGTGAGCTCCGCGCCCTTGGGCGTACCGGTCGTCCCCGAGGTGTAGAGAATGACCGCGGTGTCGAGGTCTTCCCGAGCGACGGCGTCAGCCGGAGCGACGGAGGCGAGCTCAGCGAGCGTGTCCGGGCCAACCTTGACGACCTGCACTCCCGGGGCCTCCGCAAGATCCTCATCCGCCACCATCGCGTGCGCCCAGAGCAGGGACATGCCCGAGTCGGCGGAGTAGTGGTGGATCTCGCGTCCCTTGAGCAGCGGGTTCATCGGGACAACCGTCGCGCCCAGGCGCAGCGCGCCGTACATCAGCACCGGGAACTCAAGCACGTTCGGCAGCATCAGCCCGACGCGGTCGCCGGTCTTGATGCCCAGCTCGGCCATCCGACCGGCGGCGCGACTCGCCAGCTCGTCGAACTGTGCGTAGGTCAAGGTGACATCGCCGAGACGCAACGCCGGTCGATCGGGGTGCTCAGCAGCAGCGCTGGTCAGGTTCTCGGCGAGGTTGGTCATGGGTGCTCCTGGCTCGGATGAGGATGGCGACACCGATCATGCCCGACCCGTCAAGAGCACCTCCCCGCCCGCATTGCGAACCTGGACCGCGGCGATCTGCGACGGACTGAGGTCGCTGGACCCCGTCGTCCGAGCCACCTCGCCGGGGCCGGCGTGCCAGCTCGACACCAGCGACGAGCGACCACTGCGATCGACGACGTAGAGACGGTAGGCCGACTGGGCGCCCTCGTAGCCGGCGTAGGTGCAGGTCATGTCGATCCGCGTGCCCCACGTCATCGCGGTGAGCTTCACCGATGCGGTCAGCGGACTGGGCACGGTCTTGCTCAGGGAGATGCTCGCCGCCGTCGAGGGCGTGGTCTGGTTGCCCAAGATCGGCACCAGGATCGCGGTGAGGACCAGGGCCGCGGCCGCGATGCCCGCGGCGAGAACCGCGAAGCGTGGCCGGCGCCGACGCGGCTCGAGGCTGACGACGGGGGCCACCGCCTCAGCGGGCTCCTCCAGCATGGCCAGGGCCTCCGCCTCGTCGACGCGCGCCAGCAGCCCGGGCAGCGGCGCGAGGTCGCCGATCGCCGTCCGGCAGATCTTGCAATCCGCGAGGTGGGCTTCATATTCGGTGCGCTCGGATCGCGACAGCGACCCCAAGACGTAGGCAGCATCCCAGTCCGCATACCGCTTGTGCTCAAGGTCAGACATGGGAGATCCCCCTTTCCTGCAAGGCGAGCCGCATGTTGCGCAGCCCGTAGTGGAGCCTCGACTTCACCGTTCCCTGCGGAATGTCGAGCTCCTCGGATATCTCGGCGACGCTGAGCCTTCGGTAGTAGGCCAGCACCACCACGGCACGATGGTCGAGACTGAGGCTCTGGAGCGCGTCAGCGATCAGCATCGCGTCGAAGAGCGCGTCCGTCTGGTCGGACTGGCCCCGGTCCAGGAGCTCATCACTCGACACCTCGTGACGGCTGTGAGCGGAGCGGACCTCGTCGATGACCAGATTGCGCGCGACGGTGAACAGCCACGCGCGCGATCCGCTCTGCGAGTCCTCGATGCCGTGCTTCCAAGCGCGGATCATCGTCTCCTGGACGATGTCCTCGGCGCGGGCGTCGTCACCGGTGAGTCGGCGCACGTACCCGCGCAGCACGGAGGCGTGCGAATCGTGCAATGCCCGCAAGGACTCATCCTCCACGGTTCGATTCACCTCGCTCCCGCGGTGGTCTGACACCACCAGCCTCCCACTGCTCACACGTGGGATACGAGAGAGAGCGCAGAGAAGTTCAACTGAACCGACTACTGTCCCCAGCATGGCGATCGCGACCGTCGACGACCTAATGGATCTGCTGGCGGACTGCCACGACGTGTGGGACACACCTGACCGTTCCGGCGATCCGGTGGACATCCTCGACCACGGTCTGCAGGTGGCCGCACTGCTCGCGGACTCCTATCCCGATGACCTCGAACTCCAGGTCGCCGGGCTGGTTCACGACATCGGCCACTACCTCGTGCCTGCCGACGAGGCGGGGCACGCCGATCACGCTGCCGATGCGGTCATGGCTCTCCTGGGCTCGCGTGTCGCCGGTCTGGTGCGGGCGCACATCCCCGCGAAGCGGTATCTCGCTGCGACCGACCCCTCGCTCGAGCTGTCACCGGAGAGCCTGCGCACCCTGGGCTGCCAGGGCGGTCCGATGACTCCGGCTGAGGTCGCCGCATTCGAGGCGGACCCCGACTTCGCCGCCGCCGTGGCACTGCGGCGCGCAGACGACGCGGGCAAGGTCATCGGGCTTCAGGTGGCGCCGTTGGAGTCCTGGCAGTCAGCCGTTGTGTCGGTGGCCGCAGGTAAGACTGCGTGACATGGACGCCAGCGAACCCAAGGACACGCTTCATCGCTACCTCCAGATGAGCCGCGAAGCTCTGCTCTGGAAGCTCGAAGGCCTCTCCGAGCGGGACCTCCGCCTGCCGCGAACGCCGACAGGCATGAACCTGCTGGGGCTCGTCAAGCACATGGCGAACGTGGAGGTCGGCTACTTCGGAGACACCTTCGGTCGGCCATGGCCGACGCCCGGTGAACAGATTCCGGCGGCTACCTACGACACCGATCCGCAGGCCGATTGGTTCGCGACCGAGTCCGAGACTGCAGCGGGCATCATCGACTTCTACCGACGCGTCTGGGTCTTCGCCGACGAGACGATCACGACGCTGCCCTTCGACGCGCCCGGGAAGGTCCCGTGGTGGGGCGATCGGGGCGACACGACTCTGGGCACGATCCTCGTGCACGTTGCCACCGAGCTCGCGCGGCACGCGGGACATGCAGACATCGTGCGGGAGCTGATCGATGGCGCGGCGGGTCTCCGCGCCGAGCGCGACAACCTGCCCCCTGATGAGGACTGGCCCGCCTACGTGGAGAAGCTGACGACATTGGCGGAAAGGTTCTGACATGACGACCCGCGCGTTGCGCTGGGGGATTCTCGGCACCGGCGGCATCGCGTCGAAATTCGCGCGGGACCTGATCGTCGACGGTCTGCATCTCGAGGCCGTGGGGTCACGGTCCGCTGACTCCGCTGATCGCTTCGCTGCGGA
>JBQCDC010000218.1:0-7359 GCA_051961575.1 Marmoricola sp. | reverse complement strand
ATCTGCCGCAGTCCGTTCGCGGCTATGGCTTCTGGGATGTCGCGGTGGCGCATCGCGACGATCCTGTGGGGCAAGCCGTGCTGGGCGAGCTCGCTGGCGGCAAGCAGTTGACCCCAACTCCTTGACGCCTCGCCACCCCCGCTGGATTCTTCTTAGAACGTGTTCCAGAAAGGGAGGACTCCGGTGACTGCTGCGCCCGAGGTGCCCGTCGGCTTCGACCCCACCGACCCCGTCCTGAATGAGGCCGGGGTCCCGCACCAGGAGTTCTTGGAGCTGCGCAAGGCCGCACCCGTCTGGTGGGTCGAGCAGGAACCCGAGGCGCGCGCCGGTTTCCTCGACACCGGATTCTGGGCAGTCAGTCGGCACGCCGATATCGCCGCGGTGTCGACGGACAACAAGAACTTCTCCACCGCCGAGAACGGCGTCATCATCCGCTACGCCGCCGACACCACCCGCGAGCAGATCGAGCTGCAGCGCGTGATGATGCTGCACAAGGACCCGCCCGAGCACACCCAACTGCGCCAGATCATCAGCCGAGGCTTTACGCCCCGTGCGATCGGCGCCTTGCAGCAGCGTCTCATCGAGCGGGCCGACACCATCGTCGACGATGCACTCGCCAAGGGTGAGGGCGACTTCGTGCTCGACGTCGCGGCCGAGCTCCCGCTTCAGGCGATCTCCGAGTTGCTCGGCGTGCCCCAGGAGGACCGTCGCAAGCTGTTCGACTGGTCGAACCAGATGCTCGCCGCGGACGACCCCGACTATCCCGTCGACGGAAACGTCGCCGCGGCGGAGATCCTGATGTACGCCATGGCCTTGGCCGAGGAGCGCAAGCAGAATCCCGCGGACGACATCATCACCAAGTTGGTCAACGCCGACCTCGACGGACACGGGCAGCTCAACGACGACGAGTTCGGCTACTTCGTGATCCTGCTGGCGGTCGCCGGCAACGAGACCACCCGCAACGCGATCACCCACGGCATGAAGGCGTTCTTCGACAACCCGGACCAGTGGGAGCTCTGGAAGCGCGAGCGCCCCGCCACCATGGTCGACGAGGTCATCCGGTGGGCGACGCCCGTGTCGGTGTTCCAGCGGACCGCGACCAACGACGTCGTCGTGGGCGGTCAGATGGTCAGGAAGGGTGAGCGAGTCGGCCTCTACTACGCCAGCGGGAACCACGACGAGGACGTCTTCACCGACCCGCATCGTTTCGACATCACCCGCGATCCCAACCCGCATCTGGCGTTCGGCGGTCACGGCGCGCACTACTGCATCGGCGCGAACCTGGCTCGTCTCGAGGTCGAGATCATGTTCAACGCGATCGCCGATCGGATGCCGAACATCGCGCAAGCGGGCGAGCCGAGGCGTTTGCGGCATGCCTGGATCAACGGGATCAAAGAGCTCCCCGCTCGCTACTCAGCATGAAACGATTCCGGGACCGACGCATCGTCGTGACGGGCGCAGCAGGTGGTGTCGGCAAGGCGGTCGCCGAGCTCTTCCGCGCAGAGGGCGGCCGTGTCGTCGCCACCGACGTTGTCGAGGCGGACGGCGTGGTGCCGTGCGACCTGGCTGACGATGCTGCGCGCGATGGCTTCATCGCATCGACGCTCGCGGACCTCGGCGGTCTCGACGTGCTCTGCAACGTCGCTGGGATTCAGAAGTTCGCCGCCCTCGGTGAGCTCACCGCCGCGGGACTGCGGCGTCATTTCGACATCAACGCGCTAGCCCCGTTGCTCTTGGCTCAGGGCTTCGCCGATGCGCTGATCGAGAGCAAGGGGAACGTGGTCTCGGTGGCCTCGATCTCCTCGCTGATGGGCCAGCCCTACAACGCCGAGTACTGCGCCAGCAAGGCCGCGCTGCTGCTGGGGATGCGCGCGTTGGCTGTGGAGTTCGGGACGCGCGGGGTGCGCGTCAACTGTGTGTCACCGGGTGGCATCGACACTCCGTTGATCCAGGCCGCGGCCGAGAACCTCCCCGCTGAGGTCAACTGGGAGCTGATCGCGAAGAGTCAGTCGGTCATTCCCGGTTTCATGCCGCCCTCGGATGTCGCTGAGTCGTTGCTGTTCCTCGCCTCGGATGCCGCCGCTTCGATCACCGGCGCGAATCTCGTGGTTGATCGAGGCGTGATCTGGTGATCTGAGCTGAGCGGCCAGATGGTCGACGATGGCGGCGGCGTCTCCCGCTGCGCCGTCGATATACGTCGAGCGACGGCGTCGGAGCACAGGCAGCCCGGTGACATAGAGGCCCGGGACGTCCGTCACTCCGCCGAGATGCCGAATGGCGCCCTTCTGGTCGAAGACGGGTGCGGACAGGAACCGATGGTCGGGCTTGATGCCGGTCGCCCAGACCACAGATCGGATCCCGCTCGAGCGCAGTGACAGCGTCAGCAGCGACGGTGGAATACGAGTTGCCTCGTGACGTTCGCCCTGCCCGCCGATGACCGCATCGATGGAGCCGAGGAGCCTCGCGAGTTTGAGGTCGGCGAGCGCGGCCACGTTGGCCAGCGATCCCGAGAACTGCAGCTCGCCGTCGCGCACCCCGGCGAGTTTGCCGACGATGCGCACCCCTCGGTCCTGGAGCGCGTTGAGGTCGAGGGTCTCGTCGGATCCAATCAGCTGGAAGGACGGAAGGCGTCGCGCGCGGACGACGTCGTCGACCTCGTCCCAGCGCTCATCGAGCAGCCCGATCTCGTCGATCCAGGCGAAGATGTCGCGACCGCGATAGCGGCGCGGCGCCCGCACATGTTCGCCGACCGCGAGGGTGACCTGTCGGCCGGAGGCCTGGAGCTCGGCCGCGATCTGCACACCACTCGCACCGGCGCCGACAACCAGGACGCCGCCTTGGGGAACGCGGCTCGGGTTGCGGTAGTCGATTGCGTGAATGCTCGGCACCGGAAGCGCAGCAGCCAGCGCCGGCACAACTCCGCGCACCGCACCCGAGGCCACCACAACGCTCGTGCTGTGCCACGGACCTTGACTCGTGCTGATCGTGAAGCCGTCCCCGGTGGGCAGCACGTCGAGAACGTCGGTGGCGAGGTGCACCGGAGCGTCGATCTGCTGGGCGTAGTCGCCGACGAACGCGCCGAACTCCCGTGCGGACATGTAGGAGTCAGCGACGCCGCCTTGGTACTGCGCGCCGGGCAGCCGAGTCATCCAGTTGGGTGTGAGGAGCCGGAGGGAATCCCAGCGCTGCGTGTGCCACGAGTTAGCCACCCGGCCGCGCTCGAGAACGACATGGTCGATCCCGCGCGCGGTCAGGTGACTGCTGATCGCCAGTCCGCTGTGTCCTGCCCCGACCACCACGGTGGTGGTGGATCGAGTTGCGGTCACGAAACGGAGACGGTGACGGCGGTGGGGTTGGTGAGGGCGTCGAAGACTGCGGAGCGCTTCTGCGACTGGGCGACGAGTGCCTGGATCTCCTCGGGCGAGGCGTCGGCGTCGATGTCGTAGCGCACCCGGATGTCCGTGAAGCCGTTACGGACGTCGGCATCTGCGCCGAGGATGCCGCGGATGTCGTGGTCGCCCTCGATGGTGGCCTTGACCGACTTGAGCTGGATGCCGCGCTGCTGGGCGACCGCGGCGACGCCGGCGGTGAGGCAGCCACCGAGTGCGACAAGCAGCGTCTCTACCGGTGTGGCGCCGTTGTTCTCGGCCGCGAACTGCGGCGGGTGGTCGCCCTCGTACTCGAACGAGCGTCCAGGCTCCTGCTCCTCGCCGAGGCCGAAGAAGCCATCGACCGTGCTCTTCGAGTGGGTTCCCTTGACCCAAGTGTTGGTGGCACGCCCGGTGAACTTGGCGGCCTCCGGAGTCTGCTGCAGGGCGGCACGGGCGCCGAGGAGGGCCTCGACGTTGACGCCGTTGTCAATGGTGGATGTGGACATGTTCGTTCTCCTCTGGCGAGCGAAGTGGCGAGTTATAAAAGTTAGTCGACTAAGAAACAAGACTTAAAGCCCGTCCGGGTCATGAGATGGGTTCGATCAGCGATCGCCCTTGCGGGCCGTGATCCTGCCGGTGTCGAAGCCGGCGAGATGGAGACCGCCATGAAAGCGAGCGTGCTCGATCTTGAGGCAGCGGTCCATCACGACCCGGATCCCCGCTCCTTCGGCGGTCCGGGCAGCGTTCTCATGCCAGAGGCCGAGCTGGAACCAGAGCACCGGGCTGCCGATCTCGATGGCCTCGTCGACCACGCGGGGGAGGTCCTCGGTGCGACGGAACACATCGATGATGTCCGGCACCTCCGGAAGGTCAGCCAGGCTCGCGTGAACCTTCTGGCCGAGGACGGTCTGCCCGGTCGCGTTGGGGTTCACGAAGTACACCCGGTAGTCGCTCTCGGCGAGGAGGTAGGTCGCGACGAAGTAGCTCGCTCTCGCCGGGTTGGTCGAGAACCCGACGATGGCGACCGAGGTCGCCTCGCGCAGAATCCGACCGCGTTCGGCCGCCGATGGACCGACCCAGCTCCGGTCGCTGCGCAGCAGAGTCGCGATCCGCGAGTCGGGGTCGAGCTCGACGGACAGGCCGTTCGTCAACTGTGTGGTCACGCTGCCTCCCGGATGGCGGCACTGAGCGCCTGGTCGAGATCGAACAAGATGTCGTCGACATCCTCGAGGCCGACACTGATCCGGACCAGCCCGGCGTCCACGCCGGCCTCGGCGAGCGCCGCATCGGAGAGTTGCGCGTGCGTGGTCGACGCGGGATGGATGACCAGCGTCTTGGTGTCTCCGATGTTCGCGAGGTGACTGGCGAGGTCGACGCCATCGATGAAGGCCTGCCCGGCGCTGCGCCCACCCCTGATCGCGAAGCTGAACACGCTGCCGGGGCCTCGGGGGAGATAGCGCTGCGCGCGCTCATGGTGCGGGTGATCCGGTAGGCCGGCCCAGTTCACGTACGCAATGCGCTCGTCCTCTGCTAGCCAGGTAGCGATTGCGCGTGTGTTGTCCACGTGTCGCTGGACCCGCAGCCCGAGCGTCTCCACGCCTTGGGCCAGCTGCCAGGCCGACTGCGCGGAGAGCGCGGGCCCGATGCTGCGTAGCTGCTCGGCTCGCAGCCGGGTGAGGAAGGCGTACTCGCCGAAGTTCCCCGCCCAGGTCAGCCCGTTGTAGTGCTCGACGGGTTCCTGGAACAACGGGAAGCGCTCGCTGTTCCAGTCGAACCGACCCGATTCGACGACGACGCCGCCGAGGGTCGTCCCGTGGCCGCCGAGGAACTTCGTGGCTGAGTGGATGACGATGTCGGCGCCCCACTCGATCGGCCTGTTGAGGTAGGGCGAGGGAATGGTCGAGTCGATCACGAGCGGAATGCCCGCCGCATGCGCCACCTCGGCGAGGGCCTCGATATCGGCGATGTCGCCGGACGGGTTGGCGATCGTCTCGGCGAAGATCAGCTTGGTGTTGGGCTGGATCGCGGCTGCGTACGCCTCGGCCGAGTCCGAGCTGACGAACGTGGTCTCGACTCCGAACCGGCGCAGGGTGATGCCGAGCTGACTGATGGTGCCGCCAGAGAGCTGGGCAGAGGCGACGATGTGGTCGCCGGCGCCGGTCAAGGAGGCGAAGGTGATGAACTCCGCGGACAGTCCGGAGGCGGTGGCGACGGCGCCGATGCCGCCCTCCAGCGAGGCGATCCGCTCCTCGAAGCTGGCGACCGTCGGGTTGGCGAGCCGCGAGTAGATGTTGCCGTATTTCTGCAGGGCGAAGCGCGCCGCGGCGTCCGCGGTGTCGTCGAACACGAACGCGGCCGACTGGTAGATCGGCAGCGCCCGAGCGCCGCTGACCGCATCCGGGATGTTGCCCGCATGGATCGAGCGGGTGTGGAACCCATAGGCACGGTCAGGCATCGGTTGCTCCTAGGAAAGTGCGGACCAGGTCGAGGTAGCCCGGAGGCTCGAGCAGGAAGGAGTCGTGCCCCCCGGGCGACGTCACCTCATGACGTTCGACCTCCACGCCCGCGGCCCTCAGTTGCTCCTCGATCTCGGCCGAATGGGAGGTCGGGAACCGCCAGTCGGAGTCGAAGGAGACCAGTTGGAACCGGGTTCCAGCGATGCGTTTCACGAACGCGGGATCGGCGAACGGGTCGAAGTAGTCGAGCACGCGGGTGAGATAGAGGTAGGACAGCGCGTCGAAGCGCTCGACGAACGAGCTGCCTTGGTGGTCGAGGTAGCGCTCGACCTCGAAGTCCAGGTCCAGCGTCTGGGTGCGCGCGGTCCTGGCTCGTCCGAACTTGGCGTCGAGCGCTCCCTCAGACAGGTATGTGATGTGTCCGAGCATCCGCGCGACCGCGAGTCCTGCCCGAGGCGCGACGTCGAGATCGAGGTACCGGCCGTCGTGGAAGTCGGGATCGCTGACGATGGCATGACGTGCGACCGCGGACAGGGCGATGTTCTGTGCGGTGAGCCGGGCTGAGCTGGCAATCAGGATCGCCCGCTCGAGTTGCCCCGGAGCATCGGACGCCCACTGCAACACCTGCATCCCGCCGAGTGAGCCTCCGATTGCCGCATGGAGGCGCTCGATGCCGAGGTGGTCCAGCAGGCGTCGGTGTGCGGCGACCAGATCGGTCATGGCGAGCAGCGGGAAGTCAGTGCCCCAGACCTTGCCGGTGTCCGGATTCATCGAGGACGGGCCGGTGGATCCGGCGCAACCGCCCAGGATGTTGGGGCAGATGACGAAGAAGCGCTCGGTGTCGACCGGTTTGCCCGGCCCGACCATCGACGCCCACCAGCGATCCGCGTGCACATCGCCGGTGAGGGCGTGCGCGACGACGACTGCGTTGTCCCGTCGCTCGTTGAGCGTGCCGAAGGTGGCGTAGGCGATCTCGACCGAGGTGAGAACCGCGTCGTTGGCTAGGAGCAGGGGATTGTCGGGGGTTGCGATCAGGGCTCGACGTGTCGTGGTCATAGGTCTCGGGAAGGGCTCATGCCGCAGCGCGTTCGGTGGCACCGAAGTTCGCACAGGCCTCGCACGTCGCCTCGGGCACGACGCCGGCCCGGATGAGCCAGCCGAACACGATGCAGCCCAGGCAGATCGCCAGGATCGACTCGAGGCCCGCGGCGACGATCATGAGTCCGAGGAGTGATTGCGTGACCACGGGTTCGCCGAAGGCGAGGAAGAGCGTCGCTGCGATCGTCACGGTGGCGCCGATGGCTTGGGCGAATCGCTTCGGTGGCCCGGCGACCAGCCTCGGCTCCCCCAGTCGCGGCGCCACCCCCCCGGTCGCCAGCTGACCCAACGGGCTGAGCTTCGGGCCGGTCAGCACGCGAGCGACGAACCCGAGCGCCAGCGGCGCCACGATCCAGAGCCAGTCGTGCGAGACGGTCAGGCTCAGCACGAGGGTCAGCACGCTGAGTGCGAGGACGCCACCGGCGACGGTCCGA
>JBQCDC010000217.1:0-11126 GCA_051961575.1 Marmoricola sp. | reverse complement strand
ACGACGTGGCTGCAGCGACTGATCAGGTTCCCGCCGAGGTGCTCGGCAAGGTCATCTTGATCACCGGAGGCGAGGAGTTCCTCGCCGAGCGCGCCGTCCAGGCGGCACGCGCCGCGGTTCGTCGCATCGACGCTGAGGCCGCGTTCGCGGAGCTCGACGGCGGTGACGTCACGTCCTCCGCGATCGCCGACCTGGCCGCACCGTCCCTCTTCTCAAGCACCAGCGCCGTCGTGATCCGCCGTGTCGAGGAGGCCTCGGACGACGCCGTCGCATCGCTGCTCGAGTACGCCGCGGCGCCCGCCGAGGACGTGGCCGTCACGCTCGTTCACTCAGGCGGTCAGCGGGGGAGCGGCACGTTGACCAAGCTGCGCAAGCTGCCCGGCGTCGTCGAGGTCGCCACCGGAGCGGTCAAGGGTGACCGCGACTTCGCCACGTTCGTGGTCAACGAGTTCCGCCGCAACAAGGTCCGCGTGCAGCCCGAGGCCGCTGGACACCTCGTCCGCGCGGTCGGGCAGGACCTGCGGTCGCTGGCCTCGGCCGCCGACCAGCTGAGCAGCGACTTCGAGGGCCAGCCGGTCTCACTCGAGATGGCCAAGCAGTACTTCGAAGGTCGCGCCGAGGCCAAGTCGTTCGCGATCGCGGATGCTGCGCTTGCGGGCAAGACCACGCGCGCACTCGAGGAACTCCGCTGGGCGCTCGAGACCGGGACCCCTCCGGTATTGGTCACCAGCGCGCTTGCCGGAGGATTGCGTGGACTCGCGCGGTTGATGGGTGCCCGCCGAGGCATGCGCGATGCCGACCTCGCTCGAGAGATCGGCGTGCCGCCCTGGAAGCTCTCCAGCATCCGCTCGCAGGCGCGTGGCTGGGATCCGGCCGCGGTGGGCCACGCGATCCAGGTCGTCGCCCGAGCCGACGCCGACATCAAGGGTCAGGCCAGCGATCCCGGTTACGCCCTCGAGCGCATGGTCATCTCGGTTGCCGGCGGTCGACGTCAGTCCTAGGACACAAAAAAAGTCCCCGCCGCGCTCAGCGCAGCGGGGACTTGAAGTCTGAGCTCAGAGAGCCGAAGCCTTCTTGGCGATGGCCGACTTGCGGTTCGCCGCCTGGTTCTTGTGGATGACGCCCTTCGAGGCGGCCTTGTCCAGCTTGCGACCGGCGTCGGCGGCAAGGGTCTTGGCGTTGTCGGCGTCGCCCGAAGCCGCAGCCTCGTTGAAGCGGCGGATCGCCGTCTTCAGGCCGGACTTGACCGCCTTGTTGCGCTCGTGCGCAACCTCGTTCTGACGGTTGCGCTTGATCTGAGACTTGATGTTGGCCACGGTGCGCCTTCTGCTCGGTTCTTCGGGTATCTAGGACTGCTCGGCGGTTCAGAGGAGAACTGCCTTCAAAATTCGGGATCCGAACGGCAGTCGCCGCTCAGACAAAAGGGTTATTGATACAAGCGGGCCGACGTTTGCCTCAAATCGGCGGCGCGGTTTCACCACCCGGGTTGTGACCTTGCCGCATTGCGACCGAACTTTTGATCGCAATGCGGCAATTTTGATCGAGATGTCACGCCGTGGTGCCGCAGCCTTGGCGGCGCTTCAGCTCAAACTCTTGCGACCTGTGGCAGCGCAAGCCGGGGCGCGACCTGATCGAACTGGTCGCTTTCCGATCGAAAATTCGATCAGAAAGCGACCAAATCACAACCCAGGTGGTGAAACCGCGGCCGCGGACCGCCGCTAGACAGGAGGGCTGATCCCGGCCGCCTTCTCCAATTCCTCCAGTGCGATCGAGATCGCGTCGGCCATCGCATCGATGTCGGGAGCGATCTCGGGCGTGGTGATGAAGCCGAAGTCGACGGAGTCCAGATAGCTGAACACGGTGATGTTGAGCCCGACGTCGAGGACGAGCGGGCCGAGGGGCAGCAGGGACCGCAGCGGGGCCGTCGCCATGTAGAGCGGGAAGTTCGGTCCGGGGACGTTGGAGACGACCACGTTGATGGGCGCGAGGTTGTTCGCGAGACCGCTGGCCGTGTAGGCGCGCGAGGCCAGAGACAGCAGTCCCGGCGGCGTGATGTCGGGTAGCTGCATGATCTGCTTCGCGCTCAGCGCCTGAGCCATCTCCTTGGCGCTCTGCGAGCTCTCGTAGATCGCGCGCAGCCGTTCGCCGGCGTCCTCGATGTCCGTCGCGAGGGACACCGTCATGGAGCTCACCTGGTTTCCGACGTGCTCCTGGCTGTCGCCCGTCCGTGTCGAGACCGGGATCTGGGCCACGAGGGGCTTGCTCGGGATGCCCTCGCGATCGGCGAAGTAGTGCCGCATCGCCCCCGCCACGAGCGCGAGGATGACGTCGTTGAGCTTCACGTCGTAGGCCGTCTTCACGGCCTTCACACGGGCCAGGTCCACGCGCGTGCCGGTCACCCGCCGATGCGGGGTCATGGTCGCGTTGAAGCGGGTGGTCGGGGCGCTGAAGAAGCGCGGCGGCTTGCTCTTGAGCGAGCGAGCCGCGATCTGCTGCTCCACGGTCTGGCGCGCGATCTTCGCAAGACGCATGGGCGTGCGGACGCCGACGTTGACCGCAGCACCGGCGAGCGCGCCGACGGGGTGAGGACGCGCGGACCCGATCCCATGCACCACCTCGTCCGACGGTGGCCGGGGCTCTGGCGTCACGTCGAGCAGGATCTCGCCAAGGCCGGCGCCGCTGACCCCGTCGACGATGCTGTGGTGCATCTTGGTGAGGGTCGCGATGCGCCCCTTCTGCAGCCCTTCGATGACCCACAGCTCCCACAACGGTCGCGACCGGTCGAGCTTGTAGGACATCAGGCGGCTGACGAGTTCGTCGAGCTCTTTGCGGGTGCCGGGCTGCGGCACGCCGATGCGGCGAATGTGGAAGTCCGGGTCGAGGTTCTCGTCCTCGACGAACCAGGGCCGGTCCAGCCCAAGGGGTGCTTCGACCACCTTCCAGCGCAGTTGGGGCATCTGGGGGAGTCGCTCGATGACGAGCTTGCGCACCAGTTCGAAGCTGAAGTCGGGAGCGTCCGCGGTCTCGTGGATGGCGACGGCGCCGATGTGCATGTGCCAGGCGGCGGTCTCGCCGTACCAGAACGCTGCGTCGACCCCGGACATCCGCCTCATGGCGGAAGGGTAGTCCGGAACTAGAACTCGTTCCAGCCGCGACGGTCGGCGAGCCACTCCCAGGCAACGGTGGCGTACCAGTCTGCGTGTAGGCGTAGGTAGGGGGAGTTGCGCACCGAGGGCAGCATCGAGGAGTACCGCATGAAGCCGGCGAAGGCAGACAGCCAGGAGTCGATCTCGTCGGCAGAGACGCCCTCCAGGACCTTCCGGTCGGTGAGGTGCTGGTCGACGTCCAGGCCGTCGCCATAGGCCGAGATCGCCAGCGTCACGGCGTCGAGCCAGGGCGGCGCGAGCGCTGGGTTCGTCCAGTCACACGCGAGCATGCTGCCGTCGTCGGCGACCAGGAGGTTGTCGTCCCTCAGGTCCGCATGGGCGAGAGCGGTCGCGGGAATGGAGGCGAACCGCTCGGCCAGCGCGGCGGCGTCGGCCAGGTGCGGATGGTCAGGATCGCGCACTTCGACGTGTGTCCAGCTGGTCAGGAACTCGGGAGCATCCTCGGCGAGAGGCACGAGGCCCGAGGGCGGCTCGATCGCCGCGATCCGCTCGGTCAGGTCGAGAGCGCTGCTGAACTGTTCATCCGTCCAGGGACGCTGCGGTGGCTGGCCCGTCACGTTCTCGAACCCCAGAGTGATCCAGTCGCCGTCACTGACCCAGAGCAGGCGCGGCGACGGAATCCCGGGTCCGAGCCGCTTGAGCGACGCCGCCTCGACGGTGTACGACCGCGCAGCCACCGCCTGAGCCGTCTTGTGGGCGGTCTTCACGAACGCGGTCGCGCCGCTCTCGGTCAGCAGGGTGGAGGCGAAGCCGGGAGTGAAGCCGCCGTTGTGGCTAGTCGCTCTGGCGATCTCGCCGCCGAGTCGGCCTTCGATCTCGCTACGGAGCTCGCGCGGCAGGAACTCCCAGGTGAGCCGTCGAGCCGTGCGTCCGTGCGGGATCTCGGCGAGGGTGGCCATGTCAGGCTTCCGCGCTCACCCAGCTGAGCGTGGGCACGAAGGCCGCCTCCGGCCAGGCGAGGATGGCCTGCTCGTGCTGGCTGACCACCTCTTGGAGGAGCGACTGCGTGTCCTCGAAGTCATCGGGAAGCAGCGGCTTGCTGAACCTGACCACATGACCGTTCTCGGTGCGGAAGGAATCGAGGACGACGATGGGCGAGTTCGCCGCCTTGGCGGCCCAGACCAGACCCGACGAGCACTTCACCTGCCGCCCGGCGAAGGAGACCGTGCTCGTCCCCGGGATGTCGGTGGCGATCATGACGACTTCGCCACGCGCCAGGCGCTTGATGAAGCCGGCCGTGCCCTCGCGGACGTCGATGAGTCGGCCGCCACGCCTGAACACCAGGAAGTTCTGCCGTTGCCCCGGACCCGCGTTCCATCCCAGCGCGCCTGCTCGCACGACGGTGACGTGGTCGACGCCGGCGCGTTTGATCGCACCGAACATCCCGGCGTAGTAGCCGTGGTGCACGAAGCTCACCACGACACCTCGGCCGAGCGCCTGCGCGGCGCGTACGTGCTCGATGCCCTCGACCTGCTGATCGATCGCGCGGCGGGGATGCCAACGCAGCTCCGCTTCGTGCAACGAGAACGCCGTGTACCGGGCCTTCGCCTGCTCGATCTCCTCGGGCGTCGCCACCTGGCCCAGGAGATGGGTCATGTGTTCTTCGGCCACCGCGTCATACACGGGCGACTGCTGTGCTCGGGCGATCCGCTTGGCGAGCCGGCGTTCCGCGATCGGCCAGGGCAGTCGCAGATGCAGGAGCCACGAGGCGTTGTCGACCAGTGCCTTGACCAGGGGCTTCGGGGCGATCACGGAGGTTTCGCGTACCACCGCCTCCGCAACCGGGACGGCCCGTTGCCAGGAGAGCACCGGTGCGAACGTCGCCTCCGGCCAGGCCAGGATCGCCTTCTCGTGCGCGCTGATCAGGAGCTGCAGGAGCTCTTGCGGATCCTCGTAGTCGTTGGGGTCGATCGGTGGGCTCAGCCGCACCACGTGGTTGTCGCCGACGCGGAAGCTGTCGACGATCACGATCGGCGCGTTCGCCTTGCGCGCCGTCCAGACGGCTCCGGAAGAGCACTTCACCTGGTGACCGGCGAACATCGGCGTGCTCGAGCCCGAGGTGTCGGAGGCCATCGCGATGACCTCGCCGCGGGCGAGCCGAGCGCCCAGGCCAGCGCTGCCCTCGCCGGTGTAGACCAGCGCACCCCCACGCCGGACCACGAGCATGTGCTGGCGGAGGCTCGGCCCGACGTTCCACCCGAGCGCCTTGTCGCGCACCAGCGCGGTGATATCGACGCCCGACGCTTTGCGAATCGCCCCGAACATGCCGCTGTAGAACGCGTGGTGAGCGAAGTGGAGCACCACGCCGTTGCCCTGCGCGAGGGCCGTGTGGAGGTGCTCGACACCTTCGACGTGCTGGTTGGTGGAGCGATTCGGGTGCCAGCGCAGCTCGGCTTCCAGGAGCGCGAACTCGGTGTAACGGCGAGCGGCGGCCGCGATCTCGTCAGGTGTGGCGACGTCGCTCAGCAGATGCGTCATCTGCTGCAGAGCGACCGCCTGGTGGTAGGGAGAACGCAGCTGCCTTTGGACACGACGCTTCAGGAGACGACGAGCCAGCGGCCACGGAAGTCGCGGGTGGAGGAGCCAAGCGATGTTTCGCAGCAGCGCCTTGACCCAGATCTTGACTGCGCTCACAGCCGTCATTTTCACAGGCGTCGGCCTGAGGTGGGACACTGGCGCGCATCTTCAATCGAAAGAGTTCTTAACCGCATGCCGCAAGTTCCGTCTCAGGTCGCCCCGCAGCCGGGCAAGACCGACCCCGCGGTGATCCGCAATTTCTGCATCATCGCGCACATCGACCACGGCAAGTCGACCCTTGCCGACCGGATGCTGCAGCTCACCGGGGTGGTCGACGAGCGCGCCGCGCGGGCGCAGTACCTGGACCGGATGGACATCGAGCGCGAGCGCGGCATCACGATCAAGAGCCAGGCCGTGCGCATGCCCTGGACCGTCGCCGAGGGCAACGACGAGGGTGCCGAGCCGGGTACCTACATCCTCAACATGATCGACACTCCCGGCCACGTCGACTTCACCTACGAGGTGTCGCGCTCGCTCGAGGCGTGCGAGGCCGCGATCCTGCTGGTCGACGCGGCGCAGGGCATCGAGGCGCAGACGCTCGCGAACCTCTACCTCGCGATGGGCGCCGACCTGCACATCATCCCGGTGCTCAACAAGATCGACCTGCCGGGCGCCAACCCGGAGAAGTACGCCGCGGAGCTGGCGCACTTGGTGGGTGGCGATCCGGACGACGTGCTCCGGGTATCCGCCAAGACGGGCCTGGGCGTCGAGAGCCTGCTCAACCACATCGTCAAGGAGACGCCGGCGCCGATCGGCGACGCGAACGCTCCCGCGCGCGCCCTCATCTTCGACTCGGTCTACGACACCTACCGCGGCGTGGTGACCTACGTCCGGGTCGTCGACGGCAAGCTCACCCACCGTGACCGCATCAAGATGATGTCCACCAACGCCGTGCACGAGATGCTCGAGGTCGGGGTGATCAGCCCTGAGCCGGTCAAGGCCGGAGACCTGGGCGTGGGCGAGGTCGGCTACCTGATCACGGGCGTGAAGGACGTCCGCCAGTCGCGGGTCGGCGATACGGTCACCAGCCAGCACAACGGCGCCACCGACCCCCTCGGCGGCTACGCGCACCCGAACCCCATGGTGTTCGCCGGCCTCTACCCGATCGACGGCGACGACTATCCGACGCTGCGCGACGCGTTGGAGAAGCTGCAGCTCAACGACGCCGCACTCACGTTCGAGCCCGAGACCTCAGGCGCTCTCGGCTTCGGCTTCCGCTGCGGGTTCCTCGGACTGCTCCACATGGAGATCACGCGGGAGCGCCTCGAGCGCGAGTTCAACCTCGACCTGATCTCGACGGCTCCGAACGTGGTCTACCACGTCACCATGGAGGACGGTTCGAGGCTCGAGGTGACGAACCCGAGCGAGTACCCGGAGGGCAAGATCCGCGAGGTTCTGGAGCCCGTCGTGACGGCGACGATCCTCTCGCCGAGCGACTACATCGGCACGATCATGGAGCTCTGCCAGAACAAGCGCGGCACGTTGCTCGGCATGGACTACCTGTCCGAGGACCGCGTCGAGATGCGCTACACGCTGCCCATGGGTGAGATCGCGTTCGACTTCTTCGACCAGCTCAAGTCCAAGACCAAGGGCTACGCCTCCTTGAACTACGAGTTCGCTGGCGAGCAGGCGGGCGATCTGGTCAAGGTCGACATCCTGCTGCAGGGCGAGGCGGTCGACGCGTTCAGCGCGATCGTTCACAAGGACGCCGCCTACAACTACGGCGTGATGCTGGCCGGCAAGCTCCGTGAGCTCATCCCCAGGCAGCAGTTCGAGGTGCCGATCCAGGCTGCGATCGGCAGTCGGGTGATCGCTCGCGAGACCATCCGCGCGATGCGCAAGGACGTCCTTGCCAAGTGCTACGGCGGCGACATCAGCCGTAAGCGCAAGCTGCTGGAGAAGCAGAAGGAAGGCAAGAAGCGCATGAAGATGGTCGGGCGCGTCGAAGTGCCGCAGGAGGCCTTCATCGCCGCGCTTTCCACCACAGAGCCTGCGGAGAAGGGCAAGAAGTAGCGTCCGTGCCCGGGGGATGGGCTACCGACCGGTAGGGACGTGATCTAGGTTTACCGGCATGGCAAGCCCGAAGAACTACGTCGAGACCGTGATCAACGGCCGCACCGTGAAGTACAACATGGCCGCGATCGAGAATCGTCCGGCGAACGTGGCCTTGCAGTTCTTGCAGCGCGTCGAGAAGAGCCCCAACACCGAGGCGTTCCGCTACCCCGAGGGTGACGGCTGGATCTCGCTGACGTGGGCGCAGGCACGTGCTCAGGTCGATGAGGTGGCCGCCGGTCTGCTCGCCCTTGGGATCGAGCAGGAGCAGCGGGTCGGCATCGCCGCCACGACGCGGTGGGAATGGATCCTTGCCGACCTGGCCGTGATGTGTGCCGGCGCGGCGACCACCACCGTCTATCCCTCCACGATGGCCTCCGACGTCGCCTACATCGTCTCCGACTCCGAGTGCCGCATCGTGTTCGCCGAGGACGAGGGCCAGGTGGCCAAACTGCGCGAACACCGCGCGGAGCTGCCCGCGCTCACCAAGATCATCCTGATCGACGGCACCCCCAACGCCGAGGACGGCGAGTGGGTCATCAGCCTGGCCGACCTGCGCAGCCTGGGCGCGGTGCACCTCAAGGAGAACCCGGGCCAGATCGAGGCGATCGCGCAGCGGATCCCCGAGGACCAGCTGGCCACGCTCGTCTACACGTCCGGAACGACGGGCAAGCCCAAGGGCGTACGGCTCTTGCACCGCTCGTGGACGTATGAGGGTGCGGTGATCGACGCCCAGGAGATCCTGGACGAGACCGATCTCCAGTTCCTCTGGCTGCCCATGGCGCACGTCTTCGGCAAGGTTCTGCTGAGCGCACAGCTCGCCACCGGCTTCGCGACCGCCATCGACGGTCGTATCGACAAGATCATCGACAACCTCGCGATCATCCGGCCCACCTTCATGGGTGCGGCCCCCCGTATCTTCGAGAAGGCCTACGCGCGGGTCATTACGATGACCGCGAGCGAGGGCGGTCTCAAGGAGAAGATCTTCAACCAGGCCTTCGCGGTCGGTATCAAGGTCGTCCACCTCAAGGCGGCGGGCAAGCCGATTCCGCTGCCGCTCCAGGTCCAGCACGCGCTGTTCGACCGCCTGGTCTTCAGCAAGGTGCGCGAGCGTTTCGGCGGCCGGGTCCGCTTCTTCATCTCGGGTTCCGCCGCGCTCAACCGCGACATCGCGGAGTGGTTCGACGCCGCCGGCGTGGTGATCCTCGAGGGCTACGGTCTGACCGAGACGTCGGCCGGTGCCTTCGTGAACCACCCGGATGTCAACCGGATCGGAACCGTGGGCACGGTGTTCCCCGGCTCCGAGGCCAAGCTGGGCGAGAACGACGAGGTCCTGATCAAGGGCCCGAACGTGATGGCCGGCTACCACAACCGTCCCGATGCGACCGCCGAGGCGCTGACCGAGGACGGCTGGTTCCGGACCGGCGACAAGGGTTCGATCGACGCCGATGGCTTCCTGACGATCACCGGTCGCATCAAGGAGCTCTTCAAGACTTCCGGCGGCAAGTACGTGGCTCCGCCCGCGCTCGAGGCCAAGTTCAAGGCCCTGTGTCCCTATGCGAGCCAGTTCATGGTCTTCGGCGACAAGCGCAACTACTGCGTGGCGCTCGTGACACTCGACGAGGACAGTCTCGCCGACTGGTCGCGAGAGATCGGCATGGAGGGCGCGTCCTACAAGGACGCAGCATCGAGCGAGGCCGCCCACAAGCTCATCGAGGGCTACGTCGAGCAGCTCAACAGCGAGCTCAACCGCTGGGAGACGGTCAAGAAGTTCGAGATCCTCGACCACGACCTGTCGGTCGACACGGGCGAGCTCACCCCGTCGCTGAAGGTGAAGCGCAACGTCGTCGAGACCAACTACGCCGAAATCCTGGATGGCTTCTACAGCTGACCCGGAGGTTGAGGAGCCGCGAAGCGGCGTCACGAAACCGAAACCCTTCGGCGTCTACGTCCACGTACCGTTCTGCTCGGTGCGGTGCGGGTACTGCGACTTCAACACGTACACGGCCACCGAGCTCGGCGGCGGCGCCTCCCAGGCTGCGTATGCCGACCAGGTGATCGCCGAGCTGGACCTTGCCGTACCCCGCGTCGGCGAGCGTGAGGTGGAGACCGTCTTCTTCGGAGGCGGCACGCCCACCCAGCTGCCGTCCGAGGACCTCGTCAAGATCCTGCGAGCGATCGATGACCGGTTCGGCCTGGCTCCGGGCGCCGAGGTCACGACCGAGGCGAACCCGGACTCGGTGACGCCGGCCTCGCTCGCCACGCTCCGCGACGGTGGCTTCACCCGGATCTCCTTCGGGATGCAGTCCGCCGTGCCACACGTGCTGGAGGTGCTCGACAGAACCCACGATCCGGCGCGGGTACCCGACGTGGTCGCCTGGGCGAGGGCGGCGGGCTTCGAGCAGGTCAGCCTCGACCTGATCTATGGAACGCCGGGGGAGTCCGCCTCCGACTGGCAGACCTCACTCGAGGCGGCTCTCGCCTGCGAACCGGACCACGTGTCGGCCTACTCGCTCATCGTAGAGGAGGGCACCGCCTTGGGGCGTCGCGTGCGCCGCGGCGAGTTGCCGATGCCGGAGGAGGACGACCTCGCCGACAAGTACGGTCAGGCCGACACGGCCCTCCGGGCCGCTGGTCTGGCTTGGTACGAGGTCTCGAACTGGGCGCGCGACGACGACGCCCGCTGTCGCCACAACCTCGGGTACTGGCGCAGCGACGACTGGTGGGGTGCCGGGCCTGGCGCCCACTCACACCTCGCCGGTGAGCGCTGGTGGAACGTCAAGCATCCGCGCGCCTATGCCGAGAGACTCGCCGCAGGGGAGCTGCCGATCCAGGACTCGGAGACTCTCGACGCGGATGCGCTGCTGATGGAGCGAGTGATGTTGGAGCTGCGGCTGCGCGAGGGGCTGGCACTCGACGCGCTTCCCGATCCGTCTCGGCTCGAGGCCCCCGTCGAGCGGGGGCTCGTCACGGTCACGGCGGCCCGAGTCGTGCTGACCGACGCGGGTCGACTTCTGGCGGACGGGGTCGTACGCGATCTGTTGTCCTGATCGCCGGAGGTTGAGGAGCCACGGAGTGGCGTCACGAAACCCAGTACCTTCGATCCATGGCCTGTCGCATCAGTGAAGTAGTCCTCGATTGTCGTGACCCGGAGCTGCTTGAGCGGTTCTGGTGTGAGGCGCTCGACTTCGTCGTCCTCTACCGCTACGAGGACGGCTCGCTCGAGATCGGTCCGCGTGAAGGATTCGGCGGACCTCAGCCCACGATCATCCTGAGCAAGACCGAGAACCCCGAGCCGTCCAAGCCGCGCCTGCACATCGACGTGAATCC
>JBQCDC010000216.1:0-2340 GCA_051961575.1 Marmoricola sp. | reverse complement strand
GCCCGAGAAGGGTTGGCACGACGCGCGCATCACGCCGTACGGTCCGCTGACCCTGGATCCGGCGACGGCCGTCCTGCACTACGCGCAGGAGGTCTTCGAAGGGCTGAAGGCCTATCGCCGCGACGACGGGTCGGTCTGGACGTTCCGGCCCGAGGAGAACGCTCACCGCATGGAGCGTTCGAGCGAGCGCCTGGCGCTGCCGGTCGTTCCCGAGGACCTGTTCCTCGACGCCGTGCAGGCACTGGTCGAGCTGGACGAGCGCTGGGTGCCGGACCCGGCGGGCGAGAAGTCGCTCTACATCCGGCCCTTCATGTTCGCCTCCGAGGCGTTCCTCGGCGTGCGTCCGGCCAAGCACGTGACCTTCATGGTCATCGCCAGCCCGGCCGGCGCCTACTTCAAGGGCGGCGTGAAGCCGGTCTCGCTGCTGCTGAGCACCAAGTACACGCGCGCGGGCCGTGGCGGCATGGGTGCCGCCAAGACCGGCGGCAACTACGCGAGCTCACTCGTCGCGCAGGAAGAGGCCTACGCGGCGGGATGCGACCAGGTGGTCTTCCTCGACGCGCAGGAGGGCCGCTACCTCGAAGAGCTCGGCGGCATGAATGTGTACCTCGTCTTCAAGGACGGCCGCGTGGCCACCCCAGCCACCGGAACGATCCTGCCGGGCATCACGCGCAGCGCGATCATCGAGCTGTTGGGCAAGGACGGCTATGCCGTCGAGGAGCGCCTGATCGACATCGACGAGTGGCGACAGGGCGTCACCAACGGCGACATCGTCGAGATCTTCGCCTGCGGCACAGCTGCCGTGGTCACGCCGATCGGGCGACTCCTGACCGCCGACGGTGAGATCCCCGCCGCCGTGCAGACGTCCGGACCGGTCACCTCGGGCATCCGCCAGAAGCTCGTCGACATCCAGTACGGCCGGGCCGAGGACACCTTCGGCTGGACGCATCGGGTGTGCTGAAGCAGGTTGCCGGCTACCAGCTCATCTCCGAGCTGGGCGAAGGCGGCATGGGGGTCGTGTACCTGGCGCGCAACCGCGCCGGGGAGCACGTCGCCCTCAAGGCGCTGCGGCCACACCTCGCGGACGAGGAAGCGCGCGAGCGGATGTCGCGCGAGGCGTCGTCGCTGAGTCGGGTTCGCAGCCCACGCGTCGCCGACGTCCTCGACGCCGACCCGTGGGGCGCGGCGCCGTTCGTCGTCACTCGTTACATCGACGGGTTGTCTCTGACCGAGGACGTGCGCGAGCACGGCGCCTACGCCGAGGACGACCTGCGCGAGCTCGCGATCGGCATCGCCGAGGCATTGGCGGCGGTCCACGCGGTCGGCGTGCTGCACCGCGACGTGAAGCCGGGCAACGTGCTCATCGGACCGGACGGGCCGGTGCTCATCGACTTCGGGCTCGCGCTCACCGCCGAGGACCCGAAGCTCACCGCGACGGGCTACCTGCTGGGCACACCGGGCTACCTGGCGCCGGAGGTGCTCTACGGAGATCCGCCGACCACCGCCACTGACGTGCACTCGTGGGCGGCGACGGTGGCCTTCGCCGCCACCGGTCGCGGGCCTGCCGGCAAGGGGCCAGCCATGGCGATCATGGACCGCGTGCGGCGCGGTGAGTTCGATCTGGGGGGAGTGCCGGCCTCGATGCTGCCGCTGATCCAGCAGGGTCTGGATCCGGAGCCGGAGCGGCGACCGAGCCTCGAACAGATCCTCGCCCGACTCGGCGGGACCATCCCGATGGCACCCGCTCCCGAGCCACGCTTCCAGCCGGAGCCGACCCGCGTCCTCCCCGCCGACCCGTCACTTCTCACGGCCGACCCGTCACTTCTCACGGGCGAGCCGTCAGTTCTACGTGGCGGACGCTTCCGCCAATCGGTCGGGCTGCTGGGACTCGGACTTGGCGCCGCCGGCCTCGTGTCCGCAGCGCCCTACGTCGGCGCGGTCGCGCTCGCCATCACTGTGATGCTGCTGCGCTTCGCGTCCGTCACGAGTGAGCGGCATCGATGGCGTTCCGAGCGCAGAGGGGAGCGCCGGTGGTACGACTCGACGGCGTCCGCGATCGCCTCTCCGTCGTATTTCGTCAGCAGCCTCGGTGGCACGCTGGCGCTGCTCGGAGTAGCCGCCGTTCTCACCGCCCTGATCGTGCTCATCGTCGCGGTGTCCCGGACCTCCACCGACAACGGCCTGCTCCTCATCGGACTTGTGGTGGTCGCCTCCCTGTGGTGGGGGCCGGGGAGCATGCGCGTGCGACGCGTCGCTCGATCGTGGACGCTCGGCTGGACCACGGCCGATCGCACCTGGCTGATCGTGGTCGCGGTCGGCATCGCCATCTACGGGTGCGCT
>JBQCDC010000215.1:0-6146 GCA_051961575.1 Marmoricola sp. | reverse complement strand
GAGGCCTGACATGTCCATCCTCACCACGTACCCGAGGGTCACCAAGACCAGCCACACCGCCTGGGTCGCAGCCGGTCTCGCCACGTTTCCTCTGGCGCTGTTGGCCCTGGCGGCCTACGCCTCCGATGCGGTCCACGCCGTCGGCGTCGCACTCGCGACCGCAGCCAGCCACGCGCACATGACGGAGGCATCGCTGGGCGCCACCTTCGGCGGGATCATCGCGGTCATCGCGGTAGTGATCGGCCTGGCGGTCAAGGAGCACTTCAGGGCTTCGTGAGGCCGGGGTTTCGTGACGGCTGCTGCGCAGCCTCCTCAACCTCCGTCAGTGGGCGGCGTCGAACCAGGAACGACCCAGACCGACGGACACATCCAGCGGCACAGCCAGATCGGCGGCGGCGCCCATCTCACGCCGAGCGAGCTCTTCGAGCCGCTCGGCTTCGCCGTTGGCGACCTCGAACACGAGCTCGTCGTGGACCTGCAGGAGCATCCGCGACTGCAGTCCCTCAGCCTCCAGAGCGCGACGCACGTTGAGCATGGCGACCTTCACCAGGTCGGCGGCCGAGCCCTGGATCGGCGCATTGAGCGCCATCCGCTCGGCCATCTCGCGGCGCTGGCGATTGTCGCTGGTCAGGTCCGGCAGGTAGCGGCGGCGGCCGAAGATCGTCTCGGTGAAGCCCGACTTGCGCGCCTCGTCGACGACACCGGCCAAGTAGTCGCGCACTCCGCCGAAGGTCTCGAAGTACTCGTCCATCAGGCGCTTGGCCTCGCCGGTGTCGATGCGCAGCTGCTGGCTGAGGCCGTAAGCGGACAGTCCGTAGGCCAGTCCGTAGTTCATCGCCTTGATCTTGGCGCGCATCTCGGGCGTCACGTCCTCGGGCGCCACGCTGAAGACTCGCGCAGCCGTGAATGCATGGAAGTCGAGCCCCGACCGGAACGCCTCGATGAGGCCCGCGTCCTCCGAGAGGTGCGCCATGATCCGCATCTCGATCTGGCTGTAGTCCGCTGTCATCAAGGTCTCGTAGCCGGCGCCGACGACGAACACCTCGCGGATCCGGCGACCCGCCTCGGTCCGCACCGGGATGTTCTGCAGGTTCGGGTCCGTGCTCGAGAGTCGACCGGTCGCGGCGATGAGCTGGTTGAAGGTCGTGTGGATGCGACCGTCCTCGGCCACGGTCTTGATCAGGCCCTCCACCGTCTGGCGCAGCCGGGTGACGTCGCGGTGCTTCAACAGGTGCGCGAGGAACGGGTGCTCGGTCTGCTCGAACAGCTGCTGCAGCGCGTCGGCGTCGGTGGTGTACCCGGTCTTGGTCTTCTTGGTCTTCGGCATGTTGAGCTCGTCGAAGAGCACGACCTGCAGCTGCTTGGGCGATCCGAGGTTGATCTCGCGACCGATCACCCCACACGCATCCGCGGCAGCAGCCCGCACCTGGTCGCCGAACTCCGACTCCAGCGTCGTCAGCAGGTCGTGGTCGACGGCGATGCCCGAGCGCTCCATGGCGACCAGCACGTCCACCAGCGGCAGCTCGATGTCGCGCAGCAGCTCGACACCGTTGCGCGACGCCAGCTCGACGTCGAGCACCGCAGCGAGATCGAGCGTGGCCTGCGCGTGCAGGATCGCCGTCTCCGCGACCTCGTCGCCGGTCTCGAACAACATGGCTTGGTCATCGCCTGAGTCGACCCGCAGCTCGCGCTTGAGGTAGCGAAGGCTCAGGTCGCCGAGTGCGTAGGAGCGCTGGTCCGGGGCCACCAGATACGCCACCATCGCCGTGTCGGTGACCAGCCCAGCAACCGACCAGCCGTGCGCCTGCAGCGCCAGCAGCGGCCCGTTCGCGTCGTGGATCATCTTGGGCTTGCCGGCGTCAGCGAGCCACTCCGCCCATGCCTGCTCGTCGGCGGCGGTCAGCCCGGCCACGTCCAGGTACGCGGCACCGGCGGTCGGGTGGGCGAGCGCCAGACCCTCGACGCGGCCCGTGCCTGCCCCCCAGGAACCGCGAATATGCAGCGCGGCGGCCTCGTCTCCGAAGGACTTGAGGTACGCCCCGAGCTCCCCGGGCTGCACCGACGCCCGCTCGACGACGACACCGGCCTCCGCGGCCGGCTCCTCGTCCTCGGGCGCGAGCACGTCGAGGATCCGCCCGCGCAGCTCGCCGCGGAACTCGAGCTCGTCGAGCAACTCCACGGAGGACTGGCGGTCCCAGTCCTGTCGGGCGAGGTCGTTGATCCCCACGGAGAGGGGCAGGTCGCGCACGAGCGCGTTCAGCCTCCGGTTGCGCATGACGTCGTCGAGGTGTGCCCGTAGGTTCTCCCCCGCCTTGCCCGTCACCTCGTCGGCGCGATTGATCAGGTTGTCCAGACCGTCGTAGGTCGCCAGCCACTTGGCCGCGGTCTTGGGCCCGACGCCGGGAATGCCCGGCAGATTGTCCGAATCCTCGCCCACAAGCGCAGCGAGCTCCGGGTACCGAGCGGGCGTGACGCCGTACTTGGCCTCGACCGCCTCGGGCGTCATCCGGGCGAGGTCGGATACGCCCCGCATCGGGTACAGGACAGTCGACTCCGGCGTGACCAGCTGTAGCGAGTCCCGGTCACCCGTGAGGATCAGCACCTCGCTGCCGTCCGCGAGTGCCTCGGTCACCAGCGTCGCGATGATGTCGTCGGCCTCGTAGCCGTCGAGCGAGAGGTGGGTGATGTGGAAAGCGTCGAGAACCTCGCGGATCAGCGACAGCTGACTGGAGAACTCGTCGGGGGTCTTGTTCCGCTTGGCCTTGTACTCGGGGTACTCGGCGAGTCGGAAGGTCTGACGCGACTTGTCGAACGCCACCGCGATATGGGTGGGCTGCTCGTCGCGCAGCACGTTGACCAGCATCGACGTGAAGCCGTAGACCGCGTTGGTGGGCTGACCCGCCGCCGTGGCGAAGTTCTCCACCGGCAGGGCGAAGAACGCCCTATACGCGAGGTAATGTCCATCCAGCAACAGCAAGCGACTCACAGGCTCGACCCTAGTCGGAGGAGCCGACAACGGAGAGGGCAGGATGAGGGCATGTCCGAAGACCTCGCTGAATTCATGAAGACCAACCTCGGTGCGCTCAACGAGCGCCTCGGACTCAAGGTTCTTGAGGCGAGCCCCGACCGCGTCGTCGCGACGATGCCGGTCGAGGGCAACACGCAGCCGTACGGTCTTCTGCACGGTGGCGCCTCGGTGGCGCTGGCCGAGACCCTGGGCTCGATCGGCTCGGCGATGCACGGTGCCGCCAACAACCTGGTGGCCGTCGGGGTCGACATCAACGCCACTCACCACCGCAGCGCCACCAGCGGATTCGTGACCGGCACGGCGACTCCGATCCACCGCGGCCGGAGTTCGGCCTGTTACGAGGTCGTCATCACCGACGAGCAGGACCGCCGGGTGTGCACCTCGCGGATCACCTGCTCACTCATCCCTGCGGAGCGCGTCGGCTTCTAGCGGACGGCCTGTCGGCGCCGCATCGTGCGGCGCTGGGCAAGGACCTGACCGCGGGCCGCGACGCCAAGCCGGGGCGCCGGGTTCAGCTTCGCGCGCAGCAGCGCGGCCGGCGCCATCCGCAAGGTCGCCGTGGACGCGAGGCCGAGCCGCGCGAGGAATCGGTTCGAGTCGCGTGAAGCCGCGGTCGTCAGCGCGGTGACGTAGTCGATCCCGAGCTCCTCTGCCCAGGTCACCCCCACCTCGAGCAGCGCCCGCGCGTAGCCGTGACGTCGGTGGTCCTGCTCCACCAGCAGGAACGACGTGTGCACGACCTCCTGCATGTGCAACGGACTCATCGGCGCGCGCCGCAGGTGCACGACCGCGACCACCCGACCCTCGACCTCTCCGACGACCAGGCGCTCCAGCGCGGAGGCCGAGATGCGCTCGATGGCGGCTTCGGCCTCGCTCTGATCGGACAGCGAGAACATCCCCGTGCCGCTCGCGGCCCACATACGGAGAAGGGCATCTGCGTCGACGACGACCGCTTCGCGGATCGCCAGGGGAAGTCGGGCCATGTGAGGCAGCCTCTCGCGGCAGATTTGGGGACGAACGATTATGGCGCAGATCAGGGTAAGGCCGCAGGGTTACGCGGATGTATCCGCAACGGTGGGTCCGTGTTTCACGACGCCCTCCGCCACCTCACGCATGCTCCAGCGTAGATCCATCGCCGTCCTTTGGATCCACCGAAACGCCTCGGGTTCACTCAGACCCAGGTCGCGCTGCAGGATGCCCTTCGCCCGGTCGACGGCCTTGCGCGCCTCGAGCCGCTCCTGGAGACCGCTGACCTGCGACTCGAGCAGCTGCAACTCCTGGAAACGGCTGACGGCCATCTCGATCGCGGGGACCAGATCGGTCCGGGTGAACGGCTTGACCAGGTAGGCCATCGCGCCCGCGTCGCGCGCTCGCTCGATGAAGTCGCGCTGGCTGAAGGCGGTCAGCATGACCACGGGCGCGATCCGCGCTCGGGCGATCCGCTCAGCTGCGGCGATGCCGTCCAGACGCGGCATCTTGACGTCCATCACGACGAGGTCCGGCCTCAGTGCTTCGACCAGCTCGACGGCGGTCTCGCCATCGCCTGCCTCGCCGACGACGTCGTAGCCCTCCTCGATGAGGAGCTCCTTCAGGTCCAGCCGAATGAGTGCCTCGTCCTCGGCGATCACCACGCGGCGCTTCAGCTCGGCTTCGCTCATGACCCCCATCATGGAGCACTGCAGGTGTAGGCCGACAAATCCGGTAGGTTGGTCCGCTGTCGCCCCGGTATCCCAACCGGTAGAGGAAGCGGTCTCAAACACCGTCCAGTGTGGGTTCGAATCCCACCCGGGGCACCAAGGAGGGAGGCGCCCGCCATGAACGATGACCAGCCACTGCCCGAGCGCAGTCGGATCGTGCAGCAGCACCTGATCGACGCCGGGCTCACCGCTCGCGTGCGGGAGCTGCCCGACTCCACGCGCACCGCCGCCGAGGCCGCCGCAGCGCTGGACTGTGAGGTGGGAGCGATCGCCAGCAGTCTGCTGTTCCTCGCGGACGAGGAGCCACTGCTGGTGATGACCAGCGGCCGGCATCGCGTGGAACCCGACGTCCTCGCCGGTCAGGTGGGTGCAACCGTCATTCAGATGGCGAGCGCGAAGCAGGTCCGCGCCGTCACTGGACAGGCCATCGGCGGGGTCGCGCCCGTCGGGCATCCGGCGCCCGTGCGCACCGTCGTCGACGCGGCACTCGCGGACTACGAGACGATCTGGGCCGCCGCCGGCACGCCGCACACCGTGGTTGCGGTGACCTTCGAGCACCTCATGAATCTCACGGGTGGGCAGCGGGTGGAAGTCGCGATGAGCTGACGCTCGCCTAGCCGGAGAAGCTGCCGTGACGCCCGGCACCACCGGCGAACCGCGCGGCGCCGTGCTGACCGTCCACGATCAGCGACTCCAGGCCCACCTCGAACTCGTAGGCCATCGCGTCGTCGTGAGGCTTGCCCGCCTGGTTCATGACGGAGGCCCGATCGTTGCGCATGCACGTCTGGGGGAAGGCGGCGATCTCACGGGCGAGCGCCTGCGCGGCTGCCAACGTCTCCCCCGCCGCCACCACCCGGTTGGCCAGCCCGATCGCCAGCGCCTCCTCAGCGTTGACCGGCCGACCCGTGAGGATCAGGTCCATCGCACGGCTCTCCCCGATCAAACGCGGTAGGCGCACGGTGCCGCCGTCGATCAGCGGGACGCCCCAGCGCCGGCAGAAGACCCCGAAGGTCGCGTCCTCGGCTGCCACTCTGAGGTCGCACCACGCTGCCAGCTCGATTCCACCCGCCACCGCGTAGCCCTCGATCGCGGCGATCACCGGCTTGGACAGCCGCATCCGGGAGGGCCCCATCGGTCCGGGTCCATCCGCCTCGAGGCGGTTCTGGCGCTCGGTACCGACGGCGGTCAGATCCGCACCGGCGCAGAACGTGCCACCCTCGCCGTAGAGGACCGCGACGTCAGCGTCTCCATCTTGCTCGACGCGAGTGAAGGCGTCGTAGAGCTCGGCCGCCATCACGCCGTCGACGGCGTTGCGACGCTCGGGTCGAGCCATGGTGACGGTGGTGATCCGCTGGTCGGTCTCGACCCGGATGCAGGTGTAGTCCGTACTCACCTGGTCACCCTAGGGCGAGTTTGATCAC
>JBQCDC010000214.1:0-19110 GCA_051961575.1 Marmoricola sp. | reverse complement strand
GGAAGAGGCAGGTCGGGCCGGATCCGGAGATCAGGCTGCGGAGCGCGCCGTGGCCGTCGCCGACGTCGAGGACCTCGCGCAGATCGGGGCGCAGGTGCAGCGCGGGCGCTTGGAGGTCATTGGAGAGTCGCGAAGCCAGCGCTGCCACATCTCCCGAGGCCAACGCGGCAAGGAGGGTCTCGTCGGTCGCGGGATCGGTCGCCGACTCGGTCAGCTGGTCGAACTCGGAGTAGACACGCGCGGTCGAGAGGCCGAGCTCCGACTCAGCGACGACCCACCACCAGGACCCGTTGTCGGTCACCGGCTCGACCAGTTCGCCGCGCCCGACGCCGATCGCGGTCCCTCCGACCAACGCGAACGGCACATCGCTCCCGAGCCGAGCCGCGATCGTGAGGAGGTCGGCGTCGCTGGTGTTCAGATTCCACAGCCGATCGATGCCGACCAGCGTCGCCGCCGCGTTCGCGCTGCCGCCGGCAAGACCGCCCGCGACCGGGATCGTCTTGTCGATGAGAATGCTCGCCGCACGCTCAATGCCGTGGTGGGCGCACAGCGCTCGAGCCGCCTTGAGAACGATGTTGCTGTCGTCGGTGGGCACGCCGCTGACGTCGAGGTTGTCGCGAGCGCGGATCGTCAGCTCCCACTCGTCGGCACTCTCGATCGTGACGTCGTCGTAGATGCCGATGGCCTGATAGACCGTGGCGAGTGGATGGAATCCATCGGGACGGATCGGCCCGACACCGAGTTGCAGGTTGATCTTCGCCGCCGCACGGACGGTGATCGCCTCGGGTGCGGGCAGCGGGACAACGGCGCTCATCCTGCGAGTCCTTCCGCGATGCGCGCGAACGCCTGCACATCGAGTTGCTCGCCGCGCTGGAGCGGATCGATGTCGGCGCCCTTCAGCGCGGTCTCCGCTGCGGCCGCGTCGCCGAACAAGGGCTTCAGTGCCGACCGCAGTGCCTTGCGCCGCTGGGCGAAAGCCGCGTCGATCACGGCGAAGACCTGCTCGCGGGTGGCCGTGGTTGCGGGCGGATCGCGGTGCGTCCATGCCACCAGACCGGAGTCGACATTGGGCGCGGGCCAGAAGACGTTGCGCCCGATCGCGCCGGCACGCCGAACCTCCGCGTACCAGGCCGCCTTGACCGAAGGCACGCCGTAGGTGCGCGACCCCGGCGGTGCCGCCAGCCGATCCGCTACCTCGGACTGGACCATCACCAGCCCATGCTGCAACGACGGCAGCAGCGCGAAGAAGTGCAGAAGAACAGGGACGGAGACGTTGTAGGGCAGGTTCGCCACGAGCGCGGTCGGCGGAGAGCCGGGAATCTCGGTCACACGAAGCGCATCGGCCTCAACCAGATGGAAGGCGGCAGCCTGATCGGGAGCGAACTCGGCAACCGTGCCAGGCAGCGCCTGGGCGAGAGCCGGATCGATCTCGACCGCGGTCACCTCGCGAGCGACTTCGAGCAGCGCCAGCGTCAGCGAGCCCAACCCGGGCCCGATCTCGACGACGACGTCATCCGCGCCGATCCCCGACTCCCGCACGATCCGCCGCACGGTATTGGGGTCGATCACGAAGTTCTGCCCCCGCTGCTTGGTGGGCCGAACGCCGAACTCGTCGGCCAACCTCCGCACCTCCGCCGGCCCCAAGAGCCGAGGCGGAGTCCCAGAGTTCACCCCCGGAGCCTACCGGCCTGCGCACCCCAGCCGAGGGGATGCGGTCGGGCCGAGCCCCCTGGGGACGACTGAACCCCTGCTGGGGAACGATCCCACGAAGTGGGCAGGGTGCCTCGTTCCCCGGCAGGGGTTCTGTCGTCTAACGAGCGGTGACCTACGCCGCCCAGCCACAACCCCAGGCGCCATACCCGCCCTGCGCTGCCTTCACACGGTTGGCAACCGTGATCTGCTGGTCGCGGCTGGCAAGGTCAGGACGCGCAGCGAACTGCTGGCCGCCGTAGGCGTCCCAGGTGCTGAGCGAGAACTGCAGGCCGCCGTAGTAGCCGTTGCCGGTGTTGATGTGCCAGTTGCCGCCGGACTCGCACTGGGCGATCCGGTCCCAAGCGGTGTTGCCGCTGACGTTGACCGCAGCCTGCTTGGTGCCGACCTCGACGACCTCGGTCTTCGGCTGGCTCAGCACGTGCTGCGTGACGACGGTCTTGGAGAAGATGCCGCCGTTGTGGCGAACGATCCGGTAGGTCACGTCGCGGGCGCCGTTGACGCCTCGGGTGATGACCTTGGAGGTGCCGGCCGCCATCGAGGAGTTGTCGTGCTGCACGACGGCGAACGGGATCGCCTCGTGAGGCACGTGGACGGTGCCCGAGGTGACCTTGGTGTAGGTGATCGTCTGACCGGTGCTGAGCAGCTTGCTCGGCGCAGGCGTGACGATGTCCTTGGCGCCGACCTTGACGTGCAGCGCGGTCAGGACGTCCTTGGAGTTCAGCGCAGCCACCGTCACGGTGCGCTTCTTGCCCTCGACCACGACGTGGAAGCTACGACGGGTGGCGATCTCCAGAGCCATGCCCTGGCGGTCGATCGAGGCACTACGGCTCGCGGAGATCTGGGCGCCGGTGATGTTGATGCCCAGCGCGTCCAGCGCCGAGGCAACGTTGTGCGACGTGGTCCAGAACTTTTCGGTACGACCGTTGAGGTTGATGGTCAGCTGTCGACCGTAGGCAACCGAGATCTCGCCGCCGGAAACGACGTGCGAGCTCAGGCTGGGCACGACCGAGTCGTGCGGGCCGACGGTGATGCCTTGGCTCTTCAGAACGCTGCCGACCGTGTCGTCGAAGGTCCGCAGCGACTGTGCGTGACCGTCAACGACGAGGGTGACGGGCGTTGTCATGGACTGGTAACCCACCGCCGTGATGGCGAGGGCCGCAAGACTGGCTCCGGCCAGCGCGAGGGTGATTCGCTTGTTGCGTCCGAGGTGCGTGATGAAGCCGCGCACGGGTTCGCTCCTGTTTCCGCGGTCCACCTCGGGGATGAGGATGTGGGCCGCTATCGGGGTCCAAAACCGCTCGGGCTTCGGCTTTCCTGTGCGCAGACCCAAACACAGCTAGCAGCGCAGACCCAAAACGGAGAACGACACGACGGGGCGCTTTACGCTCAACCGGTGCCCAGGGTCACCCGATCGATGTGACCTGGGCCACACAGGTCCCGCACATCGCTAGCCTCAGCGCTAACTACTGCTAGCACTTCAGCTCGCGCTGGCCCAGGCTCCTCCGTAGGCGGCGCTCGTATTGGCGTCGACCGCGACGCACAGGGCCTCCAGGTCGTCGCCCCGCGCCTGCGCCATCGCGCGCATGGTGAGCGGGATCAGGTAGGAGGCGTTGTCCTTGCCCCGATAGGGGTGCGGCGTCAGGAACGGAGCGTCGGTCTCGACCAGGATCCGGTCCCGCGGCGCGACCTTGAGCGCCTCGCGCAGGGGCTCGGCGTTCTTGAACGTCACCGTGCCGGCGAACGAGAGGTACGCGCCGCGATCGAGGCATCGACGAGCGAAGTCCGCGTCGCCGGAGAAGCAGTGCATCACCCAGCGGTCGGGGGCGCCGACCTCCTCGAGCACCCTGAGCACGTCCTCGTGAGCGTCTCGGTCGTGGATCATCAGTGTTCGGTCGAAGCGCTTGGCCAGCTCGATGTGCGCGCGGAACGACTGGTGTTGGGCGGCACGACCCGATTCGTCGGTCCGGAAGTAGTCGAGCCCGGTCTCGCCGAGGGCTCGGACCCTCGGATCCTGCGCAAGCGACTCGATCTCAGCGAGCGCCGTGTCGAGCGCTCCCTGGGCCGCCAGTCTGGGCGCCTCGTTGGGATGGAGGGCCACGGCGGCCACCACGTTCTCGTACGTGTTGGCGGCCTCGACCGCCCAGCCCGAGCCAGCGACGTCGCAGCCCACCTGAACGATCCGACCGACGCCCGCCTCCGCCGCACTGGCAAGCGCATCGACCGGGTCCAACGCCGGCGCGTCGCCGCGTGCCATGTCCATGTGGCAGTGGTTGTCGACGACGGGGTGCGGGAGGGGTTCCGGGGCCGGCGGCCGCTCGCTACTAGTGCTCACTTCTCCACTTTCTCCGCGCCGCGGTGAACCAGGTCGTAGACGACGCGCTTGGGGACGCCGCTCATGCGGGCCGCCTCCGTGATCGCCTGCTTGCGGGGCATGCCCGCCGCCTCCAGCTGGTGAACCCGGGCTAGCAGTTGGCTCGCGTCGTCTGTGTGGCCGCGATCGGGACCCGCGCCCTCGACGACGACGGTCACCTCTCCACGCACGCCGTCCGCTGCCCAGGCGGCCAGCTCGGACAGGGTCCCCCGCTTGATCTCCTCGTAGGTCTTGGTGAGCTCGCGACAGACGGCTGCCCGACGCTCGCCGCCCCACGAGTCGACCAACGCGGCGAGCATCGCCTGGGTGCGGTGCGGGGCCTCGAAGAACACCATCGTGCGCTCCTCGTCGGCGAGTTGGTCGAGCCGCCGGGTTCGCTCACCCGACTTGCGTGGAAGGAACCCTTCGAAGCAGAAGCGGTCCACGGGGAGACCGCTGACCGCCAGCGCGGTGAGGACGGCGGACGGCCCGGGAGCCGCTGTGACGGTGATGTCCTCGGCGACGGCGGCGGCCACGAGTCGGTAGCCGGGGTCGGACACGCTCGGCATTCCGGCGTCGGTCACCAGCACGACGCGCCGGCCCTGGCGGAGGTCCTCGAGAAGGTCGGGCGTGCGCGCCTCCTCGTTGCCCTCGAAGTAGGAGACGACCCGCCCGGAGGCGGTGATCTCCAGGTCACCGAGCAGCCGACGCAGGCGTCGAGTGTCCTCCGCTGCGATCACGTCGGCCGCGGCGAGCTCCTCGCAGAGACGCGGTGAGGCGTCCGCGATGCGGCCGAGCGGCGTGCCCGCCAGAACGAGGACGCCCTCAGCCTGGGAGCCAGAGGATTCAGCCACGCCGAGATCATCGCAGGCCAGACCTAGCCGCCCCCACTAACCTGACCGAGTGCTGCTCGCCCGCCTGACTGATCGCCTGCGTGGGCGGACCAGCGAATGGTCGCTGGCACTGGGCATCACCGCGTTCGCGTTCGTCCTGAGGATCTGGGACCTCGGGCGCCCGCATTCGTTCGAATTCGACGAGACGTACTACGCCAAGGACGCATGGTCACTGCTGCACTTCGGCTACGCCCGCGACTACGTGACGAACGCCGATCAGCACATCCTGGCCGGCCACACGCTCGGGCAGTGGCAACAGTCGCCGGAGATGATCGTCCACCCCGAGGTCGGCAAGTGGCTGATCGCGCTGGGGATCAAGGTCTTCGGGATGAACCCCTTCGGCTGGCGCATCGCCTCCGCCGTGATCGGGGCGTTGATGGTGCTGCTGATGATCCGCTTCGCCAAGCGGATCACCGGATCCACTCTGCTGGCCACCATCGCCGGGCTGCTGATGTGCTTCGACGGGCTCCAGCTCGTCCTGTCCCGGCTAGCGCTGCTCGACATCTACGTCGCCTTCTTCACCCTGCTGGCCGTCCACTGCATGGTCGCGGATCGCCAATGGGGTCGGGCTCGGCTCAGCGGTGACGGTGGTTGGAC
This sequence comes from Marmoricola sp., assembly GCA_051961575.1. GTDB lineage: Bacteria > Actinomycetota > Actinomycetes > Propionibacteriales > Nocardioidaceae > Marmoricola. Next base: position 13,557 of record JBQCDC010000214.1, on the reverse strand, counting down.
GACCGTTCTGTGGTGGCGGCCCTGGCGCCTTGCTGCCGGTGTCAGTTGGGGTCTGGCGATCGGAAGCAAGTGGACCCCGATCTACGCGCTCCTCGCCTTCTGCATCGTGATGTGGCTCTGGGACACCGGCGCACGTCGACGGTTGGGAGCACGGCGGGCCTGGCTCGTCGCTGCGATTCGGGACGGGCTGCCAGCGGTGGGGTACATCCTGCTGGTCGGCGGACTCGTGTACCTGGCGACATGGACCGGATGGCTGATCAACCACCATGCCTACGAGCAGTACCTGTCCTCGACGCAGTACGGGCCAGCTTGGGGCTCCTACACCAAGCAACCCGAGGGCGGCTGGCTGAGCCAGACCTGGCGCGCGTTCCACGACCTCGCGAACTACCACTACGACGTCTATCGCTTCCACACGTTGTTCCTGAACAACTCGCACCACGTCTACCAGTCGGAGCCGCAGGGCTGGCTGATCCTGAACCGACCCGTCGGCGTCGACGCTCAGCTCAACATCGCGCCGGGCGCGCAGGGATGCACGGCGGCCGCTGGGTCGACCTGCCTGCGCCAAGTGATCCTGCTCGGCACGCCCGCGCTCTGGTGGCTTGCGGCCCTGGCGGGGATCTGGGCCCTGGTGACCTGGGTGTTCCGCCGTGACTGGCGGTACACGGTTGTCGTCCTGGGCGTCCTGAGCACGTGGGTTCCGTGGGCCCAGTACGACGATCGCCCGATCTTCAGCTACTACGCCATCGCCAGCGAGCCGTTCCTCATCCTGGGGCTCGTGCTGTTGCTGGGGCAGATCCTCGGCAGGGAGCGGACGGGACGACGACGAAAGATCGGCGCCGTCATCGTGGGCGCTGTCGTTGCGCTGATCGCGGTCAACTTCTGGTGGTTCTGGCCGATCTACACCGACGGCCTCTTGACCAACAGCCAGTGGCTGGCACGGATCTGGTTCGTGCGCTGGATCTAGGCCCCCACAGCGACGGCGCTGACAACCAGGTTGTCGGTGTAGTGGAATCCTGATGCGCTCGCGACTCGATTCGTGCAGGTGACCAGGCGGAGCACGTGCGGGCCATCGACGCGAAACAGCGACGCGGGTAGGCCCGCCGCTCTCGGGAATCGCTGGATCGAGACCACTCGAAAGCGGATCGCGTGGCCTCCGCTCCCCCGCCACTCGACGATGTCGCCAGCTCGCGACCTGACCAGAGCGGCCAGGGGTCCCGGGCGGTCGGACGCGTCCGAGACGTGGCCCGCGATCAGGCTTGTACCGGCGAGGTCATCGAGCCGGGCGCTCGGCTCGAACCATCCCAGCGCGCCGGGATCGTTCGGAACCGCCATCGTGTCGCCATCCCACCCCACCGGCGTGACCGGCGCGTCCACGCCGAGCCGCCCGATCCGAACTCGACCCAATGCGGTCGAGGTCGCACCCGGCGGCGCGACGTAGGCGCTGTCGAGGTGGGTGGCCCTTGCGACACGGTGCGGCATCACCGGGTCCGCGGGCGTCGCCGCCACCTCACGGGAGCGCGGGCCACCGGTCTCCACGAACGAGGCAGTGCCGAGCACTGTCACGCAGATGACGACGCTCGCGATCAGCGCCCGCATCACCCAGCGCCGAGCGCGGCGGACCCTGCGATGCTCAGCCACGACCTCAGGCGACCCAGAGCCGCGTGAGGTACATCCACCATCCCGGTCCGCGTTCCACCGCTGCCCCGGTGGGAACCTCGGGCACCACGCGCATCGACGGCCGGATCGCCAACACCGTTTCCTCCGGAAGGCCGGGCGGGCTGTCGGCCTCGGCCGCCGTCACCGTGGCCACGCTGTGCTCGCGGAAGGTGTAGCAACCCGCAACGTTCAGGCGAACCGACGGCGTACGCACGCTGCCGTTCGCTGAGCTCACCCGACCGCTGGAGCGAACGGGCGCCGCGCGCCAGTTCAATCCCGAGCAGCCACGGGCGCCCGGTGCAAGGGGGCCGAGCAGCGACCACTCGATGTCGATCTCGCCGGACGTGACACCCGTGACCCGAATGGTGTCGAAGATGCTGCCGGGCACCTTGATGCGCTGAGCCGACGCGACGGTCTTCAGCTTGGGCCAGTCGACGATGAGTACGGTCTCGCTGGGCTCACCGGGCGCTGTCTCCGCGGCGCTCGACATCGCCGAGGCGGCCAGGTTCTCCACGTACGTGTAGCAACCGGCCCGCGTCACCGAGCGCTCCGGCGTGACGTACTCGCCGTCGCCCGTCGTGGCGAGCTGTCCACTGGCGGCGACCGGAGCCCCCTCCCAGGCGACCCCTGAACACCCGCCTCGCGTGGGCTGCACGGGCCCGAGAAGTCTCCACGAGATGAGCTGCGCGACCTTCGCCGCGTCAGTCACGGTGATGCGATCGCGCAAAGCCGCCCCCGCATCCTTCGGCCTCCCGACCGCGACCGTTGCGATCCGTGGCGCCGCTTTCACCAGCGTCGTCTCCTCGGCAACCCCGCAGGGCGTGACGACAGGGTTGGTCAGGTCGTCGCCGGGCAGCGACTCGGTCCACACGTAGTAGCCGACCGACGATGCGGCGACAGCCGGTGTCCGTACGGATCCGTTCGCCCGTAGGGGAACCGTCACCGTGCCCGCCACCTTGTCGGGCGTGCAACTCGCGGCCGTCGGCGCCGAGTCGAACGGACCGTAGAGGGTGGCGGACATGGGGTGGTCGTAGCCAGCGGGCAGGCCGCTCACGGTCACGAGATCCGTCAGCGAATCCCCCGGCCGCGCAGTGGGCTGCGCCTGGGTCACCACGCTTGGCGTCGCCTTCACGATCTCAGCGGCACCACGAGCAGAGGCACCAGCACTCACGCCCTGGACGATCCACCCGCGCTGGACGCCGTTGTTGGTCGCTGTCGTGCCGCCGTGCGAGGCCCACGGTCCCTTCAACAGCTGCCCCTGGGCGCTCGGACCCGTGGCCTTCGCCATGATCGTGTACGCGCCCAGCGCCCGCGGCGTGACCCTCAGGACACTGGGCGACGTCGAGGTGGTGACCGAGCCCGGGCAAGTGATCGGCCCCGTGCAGGTGAACGTCACACTGACCCCGGACAACGTCCGCGCGTCCGCCGAGGTCACTCGCAGGCTGTAGGCGGCGGACTGCCCGAGCGGCAGCGTCGAGCTGGCGGATTGCGGATCCAGCCGCACCGTCCACGGTCCGCGACGCTGGCTGGCCTCGGCCCACCACTGCTGGGCGAGGGTCAGGATCGCATTCGGCATTCCGCCCACAACCGGCCCCACGGTGCCATGCACCTTCAGGCCGGGCGGGTAGACGACGGTGCCGTCGTTGCGGATGCCGTCGCTCATCACCTCTCGGATGATGAGCGCGATCGCCGCGTTGCCCTCCGCCGACGCGGCCGACCCGCCGGGAGCGCGGGCGCTGATCATCGCGTTGAGCGCAGCCACCTCCTGCGCACCCACCGACCGGCCGAGCTGGTTGCGCAGACCCGTGGTCGGGACGCGAACCGAGGCAGCACTGATCCGCGAGTCGTACAGGTAGTCGATACAGAAGAACGAGCTCCCGTTGGGCGCCCGATAGGTGCCTATCCACGTGTAGGCCGTACCCGAACGCGACTGGTACCTCAAGCACGCGCCACGTCCGAGGTTCGGGTCGAACTGCGTGCAGGTGCTCGCTGGCACCACGACCGCCGGCGTGGCCGCACCTGCGGACGGGGTCGCCACCGAGGTCAGGCTGGCCGTACCCAGGATGACCATGGCTAGGGCCACCCGAAGCGAGCGGCGCCTGGCCCCTCGATGGCGCGAACGGATGCCAGGGCGAAGCCGGGGAATGAACAAGCGAGGCGAGCGTGGGGACACCAACAGGTCCTCTCGTGGACGAGGTCGAGCAATGGGTGTCCATCACGCTAGGTCGCGGAATTGACCCGAATCCCGTTATCCACAAAGGGAATCTCGAGGGGCCAGCAGACGCTAGTTATCCCCAAGCACCAACGGCGCCCGCTCCTCGAACACGTCACCCGGACCGGGGTTCTCCGCATCGGTCGCCCCGCCGAAGTGGTTCATCACGCCCCAGACGGCGTTGAGGGCGGTGGTCACGGCACCTTCGGCCCACCCCGCGGTCCACGACACGTCATCGCCGGCCAGAAACAGCCCCCGGAACTCGGGCGCGAGTCGCTCCTGGAAGAAATGCGTGTAGAGCCGCTCCTGGTAGCGGTAGTGGCCCGGGAGGTTCGCCTTGAAGGCGCCCATGAAGTCGCGCTCGCTCTCCCAGGTCAGTGTCGCCGGCTCGCCGATCACATGCGAGGCGATGTCCACGCCGGGATAGATCTTGCTCAACGAGCTGAGCACCAGCTTCATGCGCTGGTCGGCGTCGAGCGGCATCAGCTTGAGGGAGTCGTCGGCCCACGTGTAGCTGAGGCAGATCACGCCGGGTCGGCCCTCGCCCTGGTCGAGCAGATACGTGCCGCGACTCATCCGGTCGGTGAGCGTCATGCTCATCACCTCGCGGCCGGTCTCGGGATCGATGTCCTTCCAGAACGGACGATCCACCAGCACGAACACCTTGGTCGAGCCCATGTAGTGGGTGCGCTCGATCGCCGTCCAGTGATCGATGGGGAGCAGTTCCTCTCCCGCGGTGATCGTGCTCAGCAACATCCACGACTGCGCCGTGTAGACCACGGCCTCATAGGTCTCGGTCACGCCGTCCGCGTCGGTGACCTCGTAGGCACCGGGAGCGGGTCGGGCCAGCCCGAGGACTCTCGGTCGCGGCTTGCCCTCGTGGAGCGACCGGAGCGACGTGCCGTCCGGCCAGTAGGCGCACGGGACCTCTCGTTCCCACAACCGCATCGGAAGCTGCTGGGAACCGCCCACGATGCCGCGGTGATCGTCGTCGGCTCCGGTGAGCACCACGCGCAGGATCTCCAGGATGGAGTTCGGGTAGTCGGTGTCCCAGCCACCGGTGCCGAACCCGACCTGCCCGAAGATCTCGCGGAGCGCGAAGCTGTGGAAGTACGGGCTGCCGGCAAGAAAGCCGTAGAACGTCTCGTCGTCGAACCGCATGACCATCGAGTTCCACGACGCCTTGATGGTCGCGATGTCTCGCCGACGGATCGCCTCCTGCAAGCGCTCCAGATCGGCCGACTCACGCAAGGTCCGCTCCCAGGCATCGGCCACCTCGCGGAAGATGTCGGGCAGATCGTCGAGAGTCCGCGCGAAGTAGCTCTGACCCTTGAGATCCACCACGGTGCTCGGCGTCGCCGCGGCGAGCGGATTGGGGAACGGGACCGTCTCGAGCCCCATCTCGTCGATGTAGTGGGTCAGCGTCGTGGACGTCGGCGGGAATCGCATCGCGCCCATCTCGGCCACGACCCCCGGATGTCCCTCGAAGGGCCGCGACCGCATGCGCCCGCCGATCTGATCCGCCTCGTAGACGACCGGCCGGAACCCCATCCGCATGAGCTCGCGCGCCGCCACCATGCCCGATAGACCGCCCCCGATCACAGCGACCGGGGTCCCGTAGCGCTCGGCGGGAATGCTGCCCAAGCCGTGCGGACTGGCGAGGTAGTCGTCGTAGGCGAACGGAAAGTCCGGACCGAACATCGTCAGGGGTGGCAGGTCCCCTGACTCGCCGCTAAGCGGGTGTGAGCCGGAATGCCCGAATGGCCCGGTCGGTGCGGTTGCGGTACTCGGCATAGACGGTGGTCACCTCGATCATGGCGCGATAGGCGGTTTCTGCCTCGTCCCCTTCTAGCAGGGTGGCTCGGACCGGGACGCGGGCACCCCCTGCGATCACCGAGGCCTCCGGGTTGGCGATCAGGTTCGCGGTCCAAGCCGGGTGGTGCTCCTGGCCGAAGTTCGAACCCACCACGATGATCGAGTCGCCGTCGCGCGCGAACAGGAGCGGACTGATGCGTGGCTGCCCGCTCTTGCGACCGATCGTCTCCAGCAGCATGGTCGGCGCCCCGATCGGGCCCAGCAGCGTGCGGCGGCCCATCGTCTTGATCAGGACCTTGCGGTCCAACGGCATGATCGCGCGGATCGTGCGCGAACCGATCTTCGTGGAGGCGAAGGCTGTCCCCGCTTTCGCGAGCAACCCGTCCTGCTTACCCCAGCGTGCGTCCGGAATCGTGGCCATGCCGTCACTATGCCGCACCCATTCTCGGCGTGGAACCGCTGTAATAGGCATGTGTTCCCGACGGGCAGGTCCAAGTACTTGGGCCTTCCCGTTGCCGCGGTTCTGACCGGGCTCGCCGCGGGCCTCGCCGGAGTCGCACTCACCTACGCGCTGCATGCGGTCCAACACGTGGCCTTCGGATACACCGAGAACACCTTCCTCGTCGGCGTCGAGAAGGCCTCACACACCCGCCGCGTGCTGGCGTTGGCCATCGGCGGCCTGCTTGCTGGGATCGCCTGGTGGACCTTCAGGCGACGGTCGGGCGCCGGCATCGAGGACGCGATCTCCGTGCGAGATGCGGTCCGTCGGGGCCGGCGGATGCCGCTGCTGTCGACGATGCTCGATGCGCTCATCCAGATCTTCGCGGTCGGTGTCGGCGGCTCGTTGGGCCGCGAAGGTGCGCCGCGCCAGGCCGGAGCTGCCCTCGCGGGAGAGATCGCCGAACGATTCCGGCTCAGCGAGCGCGAGCGCCGCAGCCTGTTGGCTTCCGGAGCCGGCGCCGGACTCGCCGCGGTCTACAACGTGCCTCTGGCGGGAGCGGCGTTCACGTTCGAGGTGTTGCTCTTCGGCGTCGGTATCGGCCTCGCCGTCGACGCCCTGCTGACCTCACTGACCGCATCGATCCTGGCGACCGCGGTCGCCAGCGGGATCCTCGGGAACAAGCCGGTCTACGCGCTCCCCGGGGTCTCCCACCTGTCGCTCTGGCTCTGCGTCGGAGCGCTGATCGTGGGCCTCCTTGGGGGCGTCACGGGTCAGTTGCTGGTGCGACTGACCCGCCGGTCGCGCGAGCGGGCGCAACGAGGCAACACCCGCCGCCGAACCGTCGTGACCATCACGCTGTCCTTCACCGCCCTCGGATTCCTCGCCATCCCAGCGCCCGACCTCCTCGGCAACGGCAAGGCGCTGGCACAGCTCGCGTTCGACGGCTCGTTCACCGCTTGGGCGGCACTGGGTCTCGCATTGCTCAAGCCCGCAGCCACCGCCATGTGCCTACGCGGCGGCGCGATCGGCGGGATCCTGACGCCGGCGTTCGCCACGGGAGCCACCCTCGGCCTGGCCTTCGCCGGCTTCACCCACTCGAGCTCGGAGGTCCGGGTCGCGCTGGTGCTGGCGGGAGCGGCGGCAGTGACCGCCACGTCGCAGAAGGCGCCGATCACGGCGATCCTCTTCGCCGCCGAGTTGACCGCCAGTTACGGCAACGTCGGCGTCGGGCGTGGGGTGGCGGTGCTGATCGCGGTGCTGGCCGCGACGGCGACCCTACGGTTTCGTGACGCGCCCTCGGCGCTCCTCAACCTCCGGAAGTGACGCGCCTTCGGCGCTCCTCAACCTCCGGAGGGCGGATCTAGTTTGACAATGATATTCATTTTGATGTTGGCTTGAGGCATGAACGGAAGGGCGAAGAGGACGAGGGTTCGGATCGCAGTTGCCATCGCGGCTGCTCTGGTGGGCACGGGCGCGCTGTCGGCCTGTAACGCCAGCGGAGGACCGACGGGTGGGTCGTCGAAGATCGCCGTTGCGGCGAGCATCAACGCGTGGGGCAGCATTCTCAGCCAGCTGGGCGGGGACCGCGTTCAGGCCGTCTCGATCATCACGAACCCCGCCACCGACCCGCACTCCTACGAGCCGACTCCTGCCGACGGGCGCACGATCGCGGTCGCACAGCTCTTCGTCGAGAACGGCATCGGCTACGACTCCTGGGCCGACAAGGCGCTGGCCGCCAGCCCGAACTCGTCGCGACAGGTGATCAACGTCGGTACGTTGGTCGGTGTCCCGGACGGCGGGAACCCGCACCGCTGGTACTCGCCCAGCGACGTCGAGAAGGTCGCCGACGCCATCACCACGGATCTCAAGAAGATCGACCCGAACGACGCCGCCTACTTCGACGCTCAGCGCGCGACCTTCGACAGCCAGGGACTCGCGAAGTACCACTCGCTGATCTCGGAGATCCGCGCCAAGTACAGCGGCGTGCAGGTCGGTGCGAGCGAGTCGATCTTCGCGCCGCTGGCGCAAGCTCTCAACCTGGACCTGGTGACGCCGCCGTCCTTCCTCAAGGCGATCAGCGAGGGGACGGATCCCTCGCCCGCCGACAAGACCACCGTCGACAACCAGATCGCAACCCGCAAGATCAAGGTCTACGTCTTCAACACGCAGAACTCGACTCCCGACGTGGCTGCACAGGTCGCGGCGGCGAAGGCCAAGGGCATCCCGGTCGTCGGCGTGACAGAGACGCTCTCGCCCGCGAACGCCACCTTCGAGACATGGCAGGTCGCCCAGCTCGAGGCGCTCGCTGCCGCGCTCCACAAGGCCACGGGGCGATGACCGAACCTGTCATCGCGCTCGACAATGCAGCGGCCGTCATCGGAGGGCGCACCGTCTGGTCTGACGTCACCTTGAGCGTCGGCGCCGGCGAGTTCGTGGCCGTGCTCGGCCCGAACGGCGTCGGGAAGTCGACGCTCCTGAAATCGATGCTCGGCCTGGTCCCGATCCGAGGGCGCGCGACCGTGCTCGGTCGTCCGGCCGGGTCGCGCAGCGAGGTGGTCGGCTACGTCCCCCAGCGCCGCACGTTCCCCGCGTCGCTTCGCGTTCGCGGGATCGACGTGGTCCGCATGGGTCTCGACGGCGACCGGTGGGGGTTCCCCTGGCCCGCGGCCCTCGGAGGCCGGCGCTCTCAAGAGGCGAACGCGCGGGTTCAGGAGGTCATCGACCTGGTCGGTGCGAACGCCTACGCCCGCCGGCCCATCGGCGAGTGCTCAGGCGGCGAGCAGCAAAGGCTGCTCATCGCGCAGGCCCTGGTGCGACGGCCGAAGATCCTCCTGCTCGACGAGCCTCTGGACTCCCTCGACGTCACCAACCAGGCCTCGGTGACGGCACTCCTGCGCAACGTCTGCCACCGCGACGGCGTGACGGTCGTGCTCGTCGCCCATGACGTGAACCCGATCGTCGGCTATCTCGACAAGGTCATCTATCTCTCGCGCGGTGGTGCGGTGATGGGCACTCCGGAGGAGGTCATCACGGCCGAGACGTTGACCGCGCTCTACGGGACACCCATCGATGTGCTCCGCGACCGGACCGGACGACTCGTGGTCGTCGGTCAGCCCGACGTCCACACCCACCACCACCCATGAACCCGAGCCTGAGCTGGAACCTGCTGGACGACCTCCAGCAACTACTCGCCTTCCACTTCATGGTCAACGCGCTCATCGCGGGGACCATCGCGGCGCTCGTCGCCGGGCCGATCGGCTACCTGATGGTGCTGCGGCGGCAGACGTTCGTCGGCCACACCCTGGCGGTGATCGGTTTCCCCGGAGCCGCAGCCGCGACGCTGCTCTCCATCGACGTGACCTTCGGCTTCTTCGCCTTCTGCCTGATCGGCGCCCTCGTCATCGCCGCGGTTCCCACCGGCGGCCGGACCGGTGCCGCGGAGGGCGGGGAATCGGCTGTGATCGGGCTCGTCCAGGCCACTGCCCTCGGGCTCGGCTTCTACTTCGTCAGCCTGGACCACGGGTTTCTCGGCGGCATCAACAACCTGCTCTTCGGCACGATCATCGGTGTCAGCGACAACGACGTGCACGTGCTGCTCATCGCCGGCATCGCCTGCCTGCTCGTGTTCGCGCTGCTGGGCCGACGGCTTCTGTTCATCACCGTGGACCCCGACGTAGCCGCGGCTCAGGGGTTGCGCGTCCGACTGCTCAGCGCGGCCTTCCTCGTTCTCCTGGGGACCGCTGCCGCGGGGGCGAGCCAGGTCACCGGGAGCCTGCTCATCTTCGCCTTGCTGGTGGCGCCGGCGGCGGCCGCCATCCGCCTCACGGCGCGCCCGATCGTCGGCATGGCGCTGGCCGCCGTGATCGGGGTCGTCGTGGTGTGGCTGGGCGCGGGCATCGCGTACTTCTCGCCGTACCCGATCGGCTTCTGGGTCAGCACGTTCGGCTTCGCGGCCTTCGTGCTCGCGACGCTGTACCGCGCCGCGATGGACAGTAGGCGGCGACGCGTAGCGACGGTGCTCGCATGATCGGCCCCGAGTTCCTCCAGAACGCCCTGATCTCCGGGACGGCGGTCGCCGTGCTCGCGGGTCTGACCGGGTACTTCGTGGTGCTGCGCGGTCAAGTGTTCGCGGGCGACGCCCTGTCCCACGTCGCCTACACCGGCGCGCTGGCGGCCCTCGCTGCAGGGATCGACCTGCGACTCGGCCTGTTCGCGGCGACCATCGGCGTCGGCCTCATCATCGGCCTGCTGGGCGGGCCAGCGACCGCCGACGACGTCGTGATCGGGTCGACGTTCTCGTGGATCCTCGGTCTCGGCGTCTTCTTCCTGGCGTACTACACGACTCATGCGTCGTCGGCGAACGGCACCGCGAACGTCAACGTCCTCTTCGGCTCGATCTTCGGGATCAGCAGGCGCGACGCATGGATCTCCGTTGCGATTGCGGCCATCGCGATCACGGTGCTGCTGGCGATCGCGCGACCACTCCTGTTCGCCAGCGTCGATTCGGCCGTCGCACACGCCCGCCGCGTTCCGCTGCGCATGCTGGGGCCGGCCTTCCTCGGGATCGTCGGCGTCACCGCCGCCGAGGCGAGCCAGGTGGTCGGAGCGCTGCTGCTCCTCGGCCTGCTCGCAGGGCCACCGGCGGCAGCCCAACGTCTGACGGCGAATCCATGGCGAGCCATGGCGCTGTCCGTCGCTCTCGCGGTGGCAGCCCTGTGGGGCGGCATCGCGATCGCCGAACTCTTCTCCTCGGTGCCCGTCAGCTTCGCCATCATCGCGATCGCCGCGGTGGAGTACGTCGTCGCACTCGTGGCGCCGCGACTGCTGTCGCCCAGGCTCGTGCCTGATCAGGTGTAGACAGGTCCTATGCCCAAGCTCAGCGCCGCTCTCCTGGTGTACCGACGCCGGGCCGAGCTCGAGGTCTTGCTCGTGCATCCGGGCGGACCGTTCTGGGCGCGCAAGGACGACGGCGCCTGGTCGATCCCGAAGGGCGAGTACCTCGAACCCGAGGAACCGCGCTCGGCCGCCTACCGCGAGTTCGAGGAGGAGGTGGGGGTCACGCCACCGACAGGCGAGCCATTCGACCTCGGCACCGCCCGGTTGAGCAGCGGCAAGATCGTGACCTGCTTCGCGATCGAGGGAGACGTCGACCTCGACGAGTTCCAGAGCAACACCTTCGAGCTGGAGTGGCCACGTGGGTCAGGCATCAAGAAGGAGTTCCCCGAGGTCGATCAGGCGGAGTGGTTCTCGCTCGAGCGGGCGCGCGTGAAGCTCTCCCAGGGGCAGCTGCCGTTCCTCGACCGCCTGCTCGAGCAAGCTCAGTAGTACGAGACCCGGTCGCCGACCGCGATGGTGCCGGGCTTGGCGACGTTGGCGTAGATCGCCGCGCACATCTCACGCTCGGCAGCCAGTGGCTTCAACCAGCGCCCGCGACCGGTCGCACCGTCCTGAGCGACGTCGATGGTGCGACAGCGCTCGATCCGCGCGACGACGTCCAGCTCGACCTCGCCCACGGCGATCCGCCGACCGATCCAGGTCTCCTCGATGAACGGCTCGGAGGTCTCGAGGACGATGTTCACCCGCAGGCGACGCGGATCGGCGTCGATGCCCCACCGATCTGCGCACCAGTCGAGGGTCGCGGTTCCGACGAGCGACACGGAACCGGCGTCCTGGTGCGGAACCTCGGCCTCGGGCAGGACCCGAACCGGCACTCCCATCCGCCCCGATAGCGTCGAGCTGAGCTCTGGATCATCGACGCGCCACTCGCCTTCGGGTCCACTGACGATGACCCCGCCTCCCTCGCTGCGCGCGGCATAGTCGAACACCTCGTCGCGGCGACGGAAGCGTCGCGTGCGCTTGCCCGACGCGAAGTGGCCGTCCTCGTCCTCCACCGCATACCAGCGGTCGCCCACCAGACCGCGAGCATCGAGCTCGACCGAGGTCAATCCCTCCCCGCCCATCGCCTTGATGGGGTAGCGACGCAGGAGGTGAACACGGCCCTCACTCATGGGGCAATCATCGCGTTGAGCTGCTGAAGGAGCGAACGCAATTGCTCGTACTCGTCGCGGCCGAGGTCGGATCGCCACTGCGCCTCCACCCGGCTCACGGCTCCGCGAATCACCGAGATCACCTCGCGGCCCCGGCTCGTCAGGCGGATGGTCCGTTCGCGACGGTTGTCCGGATTGACCGCCCGCTCCAGGTAGCCGGCGCGCTCAAGCTGCGCGAGCAGGTTGTTCATGGCCTGCTTGGACGCGTCGGCGGAGCGCGCGAGGTCACTGGGCGACCGACCCTCAGGGCCAGGGTGTTGGAAGACGGCGAGGTGAGCCCCCTGAACGTCGGCGAAGCCGGCCGCCTTGAGGTCATCGACGATCTGCGCCCGCGCCGCGAGGAACGGGCGACGCAACAAGGCCCCGATCAAGGGCGACGAGCCATTGCCGCCTTGGTCAACTCCGTGTACTGTCGGCTTCATAGTAAATAGACTGTACTACGGAGGTGCATCATGGCTCAGGAAGTCATCAACGCTCTTTTCGCCGGCGACTCCCACGACCTGTTCCCGCGCTACGCCGAAGGCATCCGACGATTCCGGGCGGCGGGCGGTGTCGCGCCCGAGCAACTGGCGATCGCGCACAGCGACGAAGGTCTTCGCGTCACGCTCGTGTGGGGTGATGGCATCAGCCACGGGTTGCTGGGCAACCACATGCGCGGCGTCATCGACGAGCTGGGACTACCGCTCCCCGAGGTCAGCCATGGCACGCTCGCCACGACCTCCTGGGAGTCGCTCGGCGCCTGATCCCTCAGGCCTGCTCGAGGAGGCCGTCCACGAGCTCCTCGATGCGGCGGCGGATCTCGTCGCGAATCGGCCGGACCGCCTCGATCCCCTGACCAGCGGGGTCGTCGAGCTTCCAGTCCTCGTAGCGCTTGCCGGGAAAGAACGGGCATGCGTCGCCGCACCCCATGGTGATGACGACGTCGGAGGCCTGGACAGCCTCCGTCGTCAGGATCTTCGGCCGGTTCGCCGTGATGTCGATGCCCTCCTCGGCCATCGCCTCGCTCGCCACCGGGTTGATCTGCGAGGCCGGCTCGGAGCCGGCAGACAACACCTCGATGCGATCCCCCGCCAGGTGTCGGAGGTAGCCGGCGGCCATCTGCGAGCGGCCGGCGTTGTGCACGCAGACGAACAGGACGGTGGGACGGCTCACGACGCCTCCTCGAGCCTCGGTAGATCGGGGTGCAGGAGCGCCATCAGACCCAGAGCCACCGCGCCGCCGAAGAACTGGGCGACGATGAAGAGCGGCACCGACGCGGGCGCGATCCCGGAGAACGTGTCGCTGAACATGCGCGCGATGGTGACCGCCGGGTTGGCGAAGCTCGTGGAGCTGGTGAACCAGTACGCGGCCGTGATGTAGCCGCCCACCGCATACGCGACCCGATC
>JBQCDC010000213.1:0-5211 GCA_051961575.1 Marmoricola sp. | reverse complement strand
TCGTTTCCTCGGACCGTTTCAACCGATCGCGCATCTCGACCGTCATCGTCACGGCGATCACGAGCAACCTGCGATTGTCGGCCGCACCTGGAAATGTCGAGCTCGAAGCCGGTGACGCCCGGTTGTCAAAGGACTGTGTCGTCAACGTCTCCCAGACGATGATGGTCGATCGAACTCGCCTGGTTGAAGCGTCCGGCCACCTCGAAACAGGTCTGATGCGCCGAGTCGATGAGGGCCTCAGACTTGTCTTAGGGCTGTAGGCGTACCCGCGGTCACAGGTAGTGGACACCTGCTCATCGGCACGGGAGGATTCCTTCCGTGAGCGAGTCTGAGCCTGTCAACATCGGGCACCTGAGCCGGTTCGAGCGTCTGGACCACGACGACCTCGTCAAAGTTGTGAACGCCGGAACCTACGTCCGGCTGCCCGCCAACTGGTCGCTCATCTGGGAGAAGACCCCGGCCGACAAGGCGTACCTCATCGTCAGCGGCGAGGTCTCGGTCCGTAAGGGCGGCGAGGAGATCGCGCGCCTGGGGGCCGGCGACGTCATCGGCGAGATGGCCATCGTCGAGCACAAGCTGCGCACGGCGTCCGTGGTGAGCCTGACGCCGCTCGAGGTCATCCACTTCACCGATGACGCGATCCAGCGCATCCGCGAAGAGGTGCCGGCGTTCGACGAGGCGCTGCGCCAGACCGCGGCCGAGCGACTGGGAAGCTCAGGCGACTGAGCAGTGCCTCCCGAGGGCGCGCGTGAGGGTCTCCCACCCCAGGAGATCATCGAGTTGCTGGAGGCCGCTCTGCTCGGCGGCCCGCCCACACTGACCAGTGACGAGGTCGCGGCGCGGACCGGCGTTCCGAAAGAGGTCGCGCGTGAGCGCTGGCGTGCGCTCGGCTTCACCCAGGTGCCCGATGGCGAGGCCGCCTTCACGGATGCCGACGTCCATGCGATGCAGCTCGTCGAGCGGCTCCTGGACCTCGGCCTCGCCGACGCGGAGAACGAGTCGGCGCTGATCCGCACCGTCGGGCGTGGGTTCGCTCGCCTGGCGGAGTTCGAGACCGGCGTGATCGCGCGGTCGTTGGACCTCGCCGACATGGGGTCGGATCAGCTCGCGGAGACGCTCGACGAGCTGATGCCACTGCTCGAAGAAGTGATGTGCTACGTCTGGCGTCGACATGCCGTGAGTGCGGGCGCGCGATTGGCGCTGGCGACCACCGGCGACGGCAGCGAGCCGCAGATGGTGGCGGGCTTCGCTGACATCGTCGGCTACACCGCACGCAGTCGGTCGATGCGCGCCGACCAGCTCGCCTCCCTCGTCGAGGAGTTCGAGGCGCGCACCGTGGAGATCGTCGGCGACCACAAGGGTCGGGTGATCAAGACGATCGGCGACGAGGTCTTCTTCGTGGCCGACGATCCTCTCGACGGGGCCCTGATCGCGCTCGAGCTGCTGGAACTGGCCAAGCAGCGCCCCGAGTTCCCGACGCTGCACATCGGGCTGGCCTTCGGTCCGGTCCTCGCGCGTCTGGGGGATGTCTACGGGCCGGTCGTGAACCTTGCCTCGAGACTCACCTCGGTGGCACGCCCCGGCCGGGTCGTGGTCGACCGCCATCTCGCGGAGGCCTTGATGGATCGCCCCGAGGTTCGTGTGCGCCGCATGCGCCGGACCGCCGTGAAGGGCTACCGACTCGTCGAGCCCTGGTCTCTGAAACGTCCTCGGGTGGTCGAGAATAGATCGGGTGAGTGAGTCAGGCACCCAGGTTGCGCGGCGCGATGTCGTGGTTCTCGGATCCACGGGTTCGATCGGGACTCAGGCGCTCGACGTCGTCCGGGCGAATCCGGATCGCTTTCGCGTCGTCGGGCTGACGGCCGGCGGCAGCAACAAGGAGCTCTTCGATGCTCAGACCGAGGAGTTCCGGCCGGCCTTCTCCGGACTCGGCGAGCAGGCGTCGATCGATGCCGCCCAGGAGCCTTGCGACCTGGTGATCAACGGCATCACCGGCGCGGTGGGCCTGCGCCCGACGGTCGCCGCGCTGGAGGCCGGCAACACGCTGGGGCTCGCCAACAAGGAGTCGCTGATCATCGGCGGCACGGTGGTCACCGAGCGCGCCGCCCCCGGCCAGATCGTTCCCATCGACAGTGAGCACAGCGCGATCGCGCAGTGTCTGCGCAGCGGATCCTCGACCGAGGTGCGCAAGCTCGTCCTCACGGCGAGCGGGGGACCGTTCCGAAGCCGGACGCGCGAGCAGCTGGAGAGCGTGACCGTCCAGGAGGCGCTGGCGCATCCGACCTGGGACATGGGCCCGGTGATCACCATCAATTCCGCCACCCTGATGAACAAGGGACTCGAGGTCATCGAAGCCCATCTCCTCTTCGGGATTCCGATGGATCGGATCGAGGTCGTGGTGCACCCGACGAGCGTGGTGCACTCGATGGTCGAATTCGTGGACGGCTCCACGATCGCCCAGGCGAGCCCGCCCACGATGTTGATCCCGATCGCGCTGGCGATGAGCTGGCCCGAGCGCCTCGTCGAGGTGGCGCCGGCCGTCGACTGGACCCAGGCGAACACGTGGGAGTTCTTCCCCCTCGACGACGAGGCCTTCCCGGCGGTCACGCTCGCCCGGACCGCCGGCAGCCGCGGCGGCACGACGCCCGCCGTGTTCAACGCCGCGAACGAGGTATGTGTTCAGGCGTTCCGCGACGGCGACTTGGCCTTCCCTGCCATTGTGGACACCGTTGCTGAAGTCATGGCGATCTGTGCGGATTCCGTACCCAACGACCGGACACGTGCGTTGACTGTCCAAGACGTTCTGGAGGCGGACGGATGGGCACGCGACCAAGCGACAGCTTTGGTGGGTCAAAGATCTAGAAAGGCGCGGTGACCCCTCGTGGATCACGTCCTCCTCTACGCCATCGGCGTCATCCTCTTCATCGTCGGTGTTGCGCTCTCCATCGGGCTGCACGAGTTCGGCCACCTGGTCCCCGGCAAGCTGTTCAACGTCAAGGTCACTCAGTACTTCATCGGGTTCGGCAAGACGCTGTGGTCGACCCGACGCGGCGAGACCGAGTACGGCGTCAAGGCGATTCCGCTCGGCGGCTACGTGAAGCTCGTCGGCATGCTGCCTCCCGCCGAAGGGGACACCGGCCCGACGGGTGAAGAGGTCGCGGCCCGCCCCACCGGCATGTTCGCCCAGCTGGTCAGTGACGCCAAGCGCGCCGAGTACGAGCACGTCGACCCTGCGGATCACGACCGGCTCTTCTATCGCCAGAAGGTGTGGAAGCGGATCGTGATCATGGTCTCCGGGGTGGCGATGAACCTGATCCTCGCCTTCATCCTGTTCGCGATCGCCTTCATGGGGATCGGCGTCCAGCGGCCCTCGACGACGATCGGCTCGGTCGATCAGTGCATGAAGGTCGTCACCGGCGGCCACGCCCCGGGAGCATGTGGCGCCAACGACCCGGAGACGCCCGCGTACCGCGCGGGGCTGCGACCCGGGGACAAGGTGCTCAGCTTCGCGGGCCGGCAGGTCTCCGACTACGCGCAGCTCCAAGAGCGGGTCCGGTCCTACGGCAGCAGCAAGCCGACGACGATGGTCATCGAGCGGGCCGGTCACCAGCTCACGCTCTCGATCACGCCGACGAAGCAGTCCCTGCCCTCGCTGACCGACCCGACGAAGAAGGTCGAGGCGCAGTTCATCGGCATCACGAGCCTGATCCAGCGCCAGACCTACAGTGCGGGTTGGGTGCTCTCGACCATGGTCGACCAGACCCGCGCGACCCTGTCGGCGCTCGGCCACCTGCCGCAGCGCGTCTACCACGTCGCCCGGGCCGCGGTCGGGTTGGAGAAGCGCGACCCCAACAGCCTCATGAGTGTTGTCGGGGCCGGGCGCGTGGCCGGTGAGGTTGCGTCGCAGCAGGCCTTCAGCGTCACCGACAAGCTGGTCGCCCTGATCCTGCTGCTCGGCGGGCTGAACCTGTTTCTCGGACTGGTGAACCTGGTTCCGCTGCCGCCCTTCGACGGTGCCGGCGTAGCAACCGCCTTGGTCGAGGCCGTCCGGAGTCGGTGGGCTCGCCTGCGAGGTCGACCAGATCCGGGGGTCATCGACGCCGGCAAGCTGCTGCCGCTGACCTATGCGATGGCCGCGCTGCTGCTCCTGATCAGTGTCGTGCTGATCTATGCGGACATCGTGGCGCCGGTCTCCATCTCCTAGCCCCATACGATGGGTGCATGACCTCGGTTTCCTTGGGTATGCCTGCCCCGCCGCCGCCCGTTCTTGCTCCTCGGCGGACCACGCGTCAGATCAAGGTGGGCAAGGTCGGGGTCGGCAGCGAGTCGCCGATCTCCGTCCAGTCGATGTGCACGACCCTGACCGCGGACGTGAACACCACGCTCCAGCAGATCGCCGAGCTGACGGCGGCTGGGTGCGACATCGTGCGGGTCGCCTGCCCCTCGCAGGACGACGCGGACGCGCTGCCGCAGATCGCCCAGCACTCGCAGATCCCGGTGATCGCGGACATCCACTTCCAGCCGAAGTACGTGTTCGCGGCGATCGAGGCGGGTTGTGCGGCGGTTCGCGTGAACCCCGGCAACATCAAGAGATTCGACGACCAGGTCAAGGAGATCGCTCGGGCGGCCAAGGACCACGGCACGTCGATCCGCATCGGCGTCAACGCGGGCTCGCTCGACAAGCGCCTGCTCGAGAAGTACGGCAAGGCCACGCCCGAGGCCCTGGTGGAGTCGGCCGTCTGGGAGGCGAGTCTCTTCGAGGAGCACGACTTCCACGACTTCAAGATCTCCGTCAAGCACAACGACCCGGTCGTGATGGTGCGTGCCTACGAGCTGCTCGCCGAGCAGGGGGACTGGCCGCTGCACCTCGGTGTCACCGAGGCGGGCCCGGCCTTCCAGGGGACGATCAAGTCCGCCACCGCATTCGGTGCCCTGCTGAGCAAGGGCATCGGCGACACGATCCGCGTCTCGCTGTCGGCTCCTCCGGTCGAGGAGGTCAAGGTCGGCCTGCAGATCCTCGCGTCGCTCACCCTCACGCCCCGACGGCTGGAGATCGTCTCCTGCCCGTCGTGCGGCCGCGCCCAGGTCGATGTCTACGAGCTCGCGAACGCTGTGACCGCCGGGCTCGACGGGCTCGAGGTTCCGCTGCGGGTCGCCGTGATGGGCTGCGTCGTCAACGGTCCGGGCGAGGCTCGTGAGGCCGACCTCGGC
>JBQCDC010000212.1:0-12292 GCA_051961575.1 Marmoricola sp. | reverse complement strand
GTCATGGGGGGCGCGATCGACGCGGGCGTCGGGATAGGGGGGTGACTTGGTGCGGACGAACACCGCCGCCTCGTCGCGCGCCCGACGCGCGTTGCCGGGGTCGATCGCGGCGTGTAGCACCTGAGCGAACGCACCATAGGTCGTCGGCTTGTCGAACTCCACGGCAAACGGCGTGATCCAGTCGTCGGAGACGAGCACGTCATCGAAGCGCACCGTCCCGCTGCCGGTGGTGCGTTGTCCGACGGCGTCCCAGTCATCGATGACCTCGACACCTGAGGCGTCGTGACGCACCCAGGCCACCGCGAGGGGACCGTCGACATCTTCGTGCGTCAGGACCGCAAGATAGTCGGCGAACAGAGACCCGGTCGCGTAGAACTTCTCGCCGTTGAGCCGCCAAGTCTCGCCCTCGCGCGTCAGCGT
Organism: Marmoricola sp.; assembly: GCA_051961575.1. Lineage (GTDB taxonomy): Bacteria > Actinomycetota > Actinomycetes > Propionibacteriales > Nocardioidaceae > Marmoricola. The sequence continues at coordinate 11,872 of JBQCDC010000212.1, read as the reverse complement.
GGTGCGGATGTCGCGAACGTGCTTGGTCCCGAACTCGGATTGAGCGTTGGCCACGGTCGCGCCGCGGAGGACCTCCTGGTAGATCCGCTGCTGATGGGCCCGAGACCCTTGCAGACGCAGCTGATTCAAGAACGCGAAGTGGCTGTGTGGGATCTGCGCGACGTTAGGGTCACCCCAGGCCAGAAGGCGGAAGACCTCAGCCAGGGTGCCGACCGACGCGTCGGCTCCTCCGAACTCCTCCGGCACGGTCAGCGCCAACAGGCCCGAGGCCGCTGCCCGTTTGACCTCCTCGAAGGGCAGCTGTCGGTGGAGATCGCGGTCAAGGTCACCCTCAGCGAGCGAACGCCCGAAGGCTTGGGCGACCTCGACCGCTTCTGCCGGCCCGAGGACCGGCACACTCACGACACCGACTCCAGAATGACTCCGTCCTGCGCCGCCAGTTCGGCTTCCTTCTTGCGCACCAAGGGCAGGATGCGGCTACCGAAGTACTCGATGTCCTCGAGATAGTGCAAGAAGCCGAGCAGGAAGAGGTTGACGCCTCGCTTCTTGTACTCCACGATGCGCGTCGCGATCTGCTCCGGCGTGCCGACCAGTCCGGTGCGGAAGCCGTCGTTGTACTGGACCAGGTCGCGGAACGTGGAGTCGGCCCACATCCCCTTGCCGTCGGCGGTGCTGTTCCCAGCCTGCTGGACGGCGCCGCGGAAGCCCTCGACGGCGTCCGGGTTCGCCTTCGCGATGATCTCCTCGAGCACCGCCTGCGCTTCCTGCTCGCTGTCACGAGCGACGACGAATCCGTTGAGCCCGAACTTCACCGCGCCCTCGCGACCGGCCAGCGCTGCGTTCTGATTCACCTCGAGGTACTGCTCGGTGAATCCGTCGAAGTCCTTGCCGTTGGAGAAGTACCAATCGATGACCTTGCCGGCCACCTCGCGAGCGTCGGTGGAGTTCCCGCCCTGGAAGATCTCCGGGTGCGGACGACCAACGGATGTGATCGGCCCGGGCTTCAGCTGGAAGTCGTGGATCTGGTAGAAGTCGCCGCGGAAGGTGAACGGCCCCTTCTCAGCCGACTCGAACAGCCCCCGCAGGACGCGGACGAACTCCTCGCTCTGGCGGTAGCGCTCGCCGTGTTCAAGCCAGCGGACACCCAGATCGACGGCCTCTCCCTTGAACCATCCCGACACGATGTTCACCGCCGCCCGACCGCCGGAGATGTGGTCGGCGGTGATCAGCCACTTGGCCAGCACAGCAGGGTTCCAGAAGTACGGGTGTACCGCTGCGATCACTTTGAGTCGTTCGGTCTGTGTGAGCAGGCCGAGGCTGAAGCTCGTCGACTCGTGCTGCTGGTCGGCGCCGTAGGAGGCGGTGTAGCGCACCTGACTCAACGCGTAGTCGAAACCGTTGTTCTCGGCCAACTGGGCGACCTTCACGTTGTAGTCGTAGGTCCAGTCGGTGCGTTGCTCGATGTCGCTTATCACCAGGCCGCCCGAGACGTTCGGGACCCAGTAGGCGAACTGCAGGGGTTCGTGGTTGATGGTCATGTCAGGTCCTTACTTGGCCGAGACCGGCGCGAGCTGGTTGTGGAGGTTGGGGTCGGTGTTGGTCGCGAGGTATTTCTGCACCGCGGGGTCGAAGAAGATCTTCTTCAGGACCGCGACCTGCGGGTCGTTGACGTACTTGGTGCCGACGACCAGCTGACCGGCGAAGTCCAGCGGTGCCGGCGGCTCGGCGATCAGCCACTTCGAGATCGGGCTGCCGGCATCCACGAAGGACATGTTGTAGTCGATCACCGCGTCCACCGAGTTGATCACTCGCGGCCCCGAGCCGTAGGCGACGTAGGTGAACTTCAGACCCTTCGGGTTCGAGGCGATGTCGCTCGTCGTCGCCTGCGCCGGGGTGACTCCGGGCTTGAACGTGATCAGGTGCAGGTTGTAGAGAACCTCCAACGCCTGAGCGGTGTTGGCCGGGTCATTGAGCAACGCAATGGTCGCGCCCTGGGGCAAGGTCGCCAGCGTGTGCTTGGAGGACCATAGGCCGTACGCCCACTGAAACACAGGTCCGAGCGCGGTCAGATGCAGGCCGGTCGAGCTGGTGACCTCCTTCAACCATTCCTTGTGTTGGTAGATGTTCGCGATGTACTGCCCGTTCGCGGTCGCGGAGTCGAGCTGGGTGCCGTCCTCGATCCCGACGGGGTCGATGGTGATCCCATACTTGGGCGCGATGTCCTTGTTGAGGTACTTCAGGAACGCCTCCTCGCTGGCCGAGCTGGCCTGATAGGCGATCTGGAACGTTTTGCCGAAGCTGGATCCGGCGACAGTGTCATTGGACGACTTTCCGCCGGACAGCGCCCAGACGGCGATGCCGGCGATCACCAGGACCACGACGGCGATCGCTGCGATGAGGGTCTTCTTGCGGTTGGGTCCGCCGAGGTCGAAGTCCTCGACGTCGGTGAGCTTTTCAGTGACAGACATGAGTGCGTTCCTTCTTGACGATGGTGAAGTGGGAGGTTGTGGCCTTGCGGAGCTAGTGGGAGAGGGCCCTGACCACGCGGTCGCCGGTGAACTGGACGACCTGCACGATGGCGATCAGGACCGCGATACAGGCGAGCATGATGTGGCCGTCGAATCGTTGATATCCGTAGTTGACGGCGAGGTAGCCCACGCCGCCGGAGCCGATCGCTCCGGCGATGGCCGAGTACTCGATCATCGCGATCAGGTTGAGGGTGAAGCCGGCGACGAGACCGGGCACGGCCTCGCGGACTTGGATCCCCAGCACGATCTGCGACAGGGAGGAACCACCGGCGCGACCGACATCAAGCAGTTCGCGAGGCACCTCCCGCACTGCGTTCTCGGTGATCCTGGCGAAGAACGCAACGCCCGCAACCGTCATCGGAATGATCGCGGCCTGGAACCCGATCGTGGTGCCGAAGGCCCAGAACGTGACCGGCACAAGCGCGGCCATGAGCACGAGGAACGGCAGCGATCGACCCAGATTCGCGATCCAGCTGATGGAGACGTGGATGATCCGGTTCGGGACGAGCCCTCGTGGCGAGGTGTTGAAGATCAGCAGTCCCAGCGGAAGTCCGAGGACGACCACGATCGCCATCACCGTGCCCACCAGGCGCAGCGTCTCCCATAGGGCGGGGCCCAGGAGCGCGGGGACGCCCGACCAAGGCGTCGCGATGAGGGCGATCATGCGGCCGACTCCTGCTCAGCCCGGCCGGATTCTGCGGCATCGGCACTGCGCTCGACGACGAGCCCCTGGGCACCCAACGCTCGGCGCACCGCGTGCGGATCAAGGGCCGGATCGAGGCCGAGCGACAGTCGCCCGACGCGAGTTCCCGCCGACTCCTCCACCAGCGCGGAGAGCAGGGCGACGTCCGTGTCGAGTGCGCGACCCACCCGCGAAAGCCAGAAGGGGGAAACGGTCTCGCCGTCGTAGCGCACCTGCCACACGCCTTGGCTTCCGAGCTCTCGAGCCAGCGGCACCGGCAGGAGCGCCCGCGACAGATCCGAATCCGAGCGCCGAACCACGTCGGCGACCCGTCCGTACTCGACGATGCGCCCGTGGTCGAGGTGAGCGACGACGTCGGCGATGCCGCGCACGACATCCATCTCGTGGGTGATCACGAGGATCGTGACGTTGAGATCGTTACGCAGCTCTCGCAGCAGATCCAGGATCGAGGCGGTGGCCTCGGGGTCCAGCCCGGACGTCGCCTCATCGCTGAGCAACACGCTCGGTCGCAATGCCAGACCACGGGCGATCGCGATCCGCTGACGCTGTCCGCCCGACAACTGGGAGGGATAGTGCGAGGCGCGGTGTAAGAGGCCGACCCGCTCGAGCAGCTCGTAGACCCGGTGCTTGATCTGCTTCTCGGAAAGGCCATGGTGACGCAGCGGCAGCGCGACGTTTTGGGCTGCGGTGAGCCGAGTCAACAAGTTGGACGACTGGAAGACCGTGCCGATCTCCCGGCGCGCGGTGCGAAGCTCGCGGCCGCGAAGCGACGTCAACTCGCGGCCGCTGACCACGATCGATCCTGACGTCGGCCGTTCAAGCAGGTTAACCGTGCGCGCCAGGGTGCTCTTGCCCGCGCCACTGGGGCCAACGACCGCGGCGATCTGCGCGGTCTCGACCCGTAGGTCGATGCCGTCGAGCACGAGGGTCGAGCCGTAGGACTTCGACAACCCGGAGATCTCAATCATGGGTCCTCAAAAGGGGTAAGGGGGCGCGGGAACCGCGCACTCACGGGAGTGATCGGGGGATGTGCGGAGGCCGGCGCGAAGCGCCGCTCAACGACACAGACAGCTGGCGGTGCGCAGGAGGTCCACGTGGCTGCGTGCAACGAGATGCGTTGTCTCCATCGTCGACTCCTTCCCTCCAAAATTGCGGCGTTCGCCGTTTGTCAAACAAAACAGTAGAATTAGAAGACTTTCGATGGCAAGCCGAGGAGCGACGGACGTGACGAACCCCCCTTCGGCGCTGCCGATCACCCATCCAACGACGGCGTAGCCATGCGCATCGAACAGCTGGAGTACGTCGCGTCCGTGATCGAGTCCGGGTCGCTGCGCCGCGCGAGTGAGCGGCTCCATGTCTCGCAGCCGGCGATCAGCGAGGGAATCGCCAAGCTCGAGCGCGAGCTCGGCGTCGAGTTGCTCGAACGACACCGCTCCGGCGCGCGGGCCAGTGCGGCCGGACGCGTCCTCCTCCCCCACATGCTGGATGCCCTGACCGCCATCGAGCAGATCCGCACCGCGGCTCGTGACGATCTCGCGACGAGGCGCCAGCTCCGCATCGGAACGGTCAACGCCGGCACGGCGGCTCTCGTCCTGCCAGCGACACGGGCCGTGCAGGAGCGGCACCCCGCGACGTCGGTCGAGATCCGGAACCTGCAACAGAACGAGATCGTCTTCGGCCTTGCCGAGGGAACGGTCGATCTCGGCCTGATCAACGTGCTGCAAGGCGACGACCTACCCGCCGAGCTGGAGCAGACCGAGCTCCTCACCGGCGAGCCGGTCGCGGTGCTACCCGCGGGACATCCGCTCGCAGATCGGGAGGCAGTGACCGCGGACGACCTGCGATCCGCGCCGTTCATCGGGATGCGTGAGGGCTATTTGATGTTCCGGATCGCCACGCGCTTGTTCGGCAACGACCTACCGGCCTCGTGGCACACCACCGACGGCGCCGAGATGGGCAAGATGATGGTCGCGCAAGGCCTAGGAATCACCGTGTTGCCGAGTTACAGCGTCACCAGCGATCCGCTCCAGCATGCCGGGCTGATCACCGCGCGACCGATCAAGAACCTCGGCGCGACGATCACGATGGTCGCCCTGCACCGGCGGCAACGGCAGACACCACCCGTCGTTCGGGAGATCCTCACCGACCTCGCTCGCATCGCTGCGGCGATCAGTTCGGATCCGACCGACGCCGTCAGACCAGCGCCAGCCGCCGCGCATCCAGAAGGGAATCACGACGGCTGAGGCGCTCCGTGAGAGTGACGCGTACTTGGTCGGGGCGACTGGACTGCACGAGGCAGTACAGGAGGGTTTCCTCGATCACCTCGCGCTGCGCAGCCGATCCGCCGACCTCCTCGAGGCGCGGCAGTACCTCGACCAAGAGATCCGCGGCCTCCGCAAACCGCTCCTCGCAGGTGGCGAGCAAAGCCTCGCCGACCGTCGCCACCAGCGTCGCCATCACCGCATCCTTGGAGTCGCGGCAGCGGCCGATCAGGTTCTGGAGCTCCTCCAACCGGCGCCCGGCCGCCAGTGCGATGGCCGCGTGCAAGGCAACGAACGGCGTCTGAGGCGCATGCAAGATCGAAGGATCGACGGCCTCGAGGACGGGAGCGATCGGCGGAACCGGTCCATCGTCGAGACCCCAACAGGGGGCCGCCGCGATCTGCCAACGCCACAACAGGGACGCGGAGTCGACAAGCGCACGCACGCCGGTCACCGTGGGCGGAGCCAGCTGCGCGTAGTAGCGCTGCCGCACCGCCTCCGTGTCGCCGAGTGCTAGCTCGTGCAGCGAGGCGTGCCAGGAGAAGTGCGCGCGATGGTTCGCCGAGCGACCGTTGGCGCTGATCCAGTGATCGAGCCATGATCGGCCCACCTCGTGGCGCCCGGTCTCGTACAGCACGTGCGTCAGTGCGTGCGCCGCGTGCCCCGACGCCGGCTCGCAGGCGAGTGCGTCCTCGGCGAGGAAGCTCGCCTCCTCGAACCGCCCTTGGTCCTGGCGCGTGAACGCGAGCAGCGACAGGTACCACCAGTGATCCCCGTAGGCCGGCCCGAGACCTTCGACGAGCTCCCACGCCTCGTGGCGGATGTCGGTCACACCCGAGAACGCGATGGTTGGCACCGCGGCAGATACCGCCAACACATCGCGCGGGTGCGCGGCGACGTGCGCCAGCAGAGCCGCGTCGCCCTCTGCGCGGTCCGCACTCCGCACTCGCCTCGCGATGGTGTCCACGAGGCTGCGCTCGCGCTCGTCGCCACGACCGGTGACGGCGTCTTCTGCAGCCAGGAGATTCGCAGCGACATCGACCTCGGCCCCGGACTCGTGGCCGAGGAGCGCGAGAGCGGCGTGGCCGAGCGCAAACGACGGATCCACCACCACCGCCTCGGCCAACAGCTCCGCAGCACCCTCCTGAAGCCGCATCACCTTCTCCAGGCCGGCGTTGTAGGCCGCGGCAGCATCGGCCGTCGTGGAGAGCGGGAGTCCCAGAAGGTCGCGTGGACGTGCGATCGGATGGCGCCCCCCGACGAGCCGTCCGTCCGCGAGCCGACGCGGAAGCGGGGCCACCTCATCGAGGATCGCGCTCGCCAACGAGAGCGCCTGCGTGCGGATCTCAGGAACGGCGGTCGACTCCCAGAGGTCGCCACGTCGCAGTGCGCCGATCGCCCAGACCGGGGCAGAGATACGGCCCAGCGACTCGACGAGCCGACCCTCGTGGGTGCGCAGACCCAAGCCGGCCGTCGCCGCGGTGGCCCAGCTGATGTTTCCGGTTCGCACGCGCAGAAGATCGTCGAGGAGCGGGTTGCCGAGAGTGCGCACGTCGGTGCGTGGGCCGGTGCAGTTGACGACCCAGCCGACCTCGCGAACCACACCCGAGCTCAAGGTGACTCGAAGTCCGCCCTCCGCCAGCGGCTCCGCGTCGACAACCGTGCTCGCCTCCACATCCAGGATCCCGGCTTGGATGAGCCGCTCGATCGCATCCGCACTCTCAGGCGCCATTCGGTGTCGAAGGCGGTTCCAGGCGCTTGCGTCCTCGGCCAGGAAGCGACGACGGTCCTCCTCGCTCAAGCGACCCCAGAGTGCTCCGATCTGGAACCGGATGCCGTCGACGGCAGGGCGCCAGTCGCCGCCAACTGCCTCGACCTCGCGCAGGTGGAGCAACGCGCCGTTCCTGATGTCATCGAGACTCCTGCCCCAGTCAGCGGTCTCGGGAATGACCGGGACGGTGATGGCCGGGGCATGACGGTGGGCGAGCCGGCCGGAGCGGCTGATCGCGTGCAGAACGCGTCCCGCACGGACGTTCTGCGCGAGCGTCAAAGCGACATCGACCATGGTGAGGCCGGTGCCGACCAGAAGCACCTCGGCGGGACCGGTGGAATCGCGGGCAACCACATCGAGGGCACCAGCGCTCCACGGGTCCGGAACGAAGAACGGGCTGCGACGCAGACCCTCCGACGCCCACGACGTGCTTGGAGTGGTCAGCCCGGTGGCGAGTACCAAGGCGTCCGTATCAACCTGGGTCGCGTCATCGAGGCGCAGGCGAAGACCGTCAGCACTGCGCTCGACGCCGACGGCCTCCTGGTGGATGAGATCCACGCAGACCTCGCCGTTCGCCTCGGCGATGGCACCGCGCAGCGCCTCGTCCAGGTAGCGCGCGTACGCGCGACGAGGTGCGAACTCGTACGCACCCGCCGTCGGCGATCCAGTGCGACGCCGCCACGAGATGAAGTGCCCGGGATCCTCCGGGAACGCACTCATCCCCGAGGCCGGCACATTGAGCAGATGGTGCGCGTCGAGAGTTCCGAACGCAGTACCCGTACCGAAGCGAGCACGCGGGTCGACCACCACGACCTTGAGCGAGGTGGATCGACGCGCGGCCGATCGCACGAGATGCAGAGCCGTCAGGGTTCCGGCGGCACCTGCTCCAGCAATCGCGACGGTCGCTCTGCGCGCGGTCATCGGACGAAGGTTCCCTGCAGGTGCCAGTACCCGGTGAAGCCGTTGAACGGCCCGCCCACGATCTGGCTCGCCCAGGTCAAGACGAACGCGTGAGTCGTCGGGTCATAGGTACCCGACACCGGGGTGGTCAGCCCTGGCCTGGTGCCATCGGGCTTGGGGGAGCCCTGGTTGAAGTAGAGGTTGTTCCAGGCCGCGGACCAGGCGCTGATCTGGCCCGACAGCTTGCCGTTGTCGTTGTAGATCTGCGGGGCCGTGACCTTGCGACCCGTCTGCGGATCGACGGCGTTCGTCGAGATGCCGAACTTGATCGCGGTGAAGCTACCGGGAACCGTGATCCGATCCGCGAGCGCATTCCCATGCGCGTCGAACGCACGGCCAGTGCTGGGCTGGTAGCTCCCGGTGACCAGACCGCCGTCCTTGCCGGGCTTCTCGACGGAGAAGGACTGGTCGGGGCACTTGGAGTCCGGGTTCAGGAAGAACTTGCCGTGCGCAATCGTTCCGTTGGGCTGGATCATCCGGAAGTAGGAGCCCGTGGGAGTGCCCTGGGTACACACCCCAGGGGTCAGCTTGAAGAGACCGACGAGGGCGGTCCCGTGGGACCCGCCACTGCCCGAGCCACCGCAGGCCGCGAGGGCTAGGAAAGCAAGCGCACTCAGCGGGACGAGGAGCCAGCGGCGGTTCATGAGACTTCCTTCGGGGAGTTGCGGCGAGCGGCGACGGCGAGGCCGACCACGAGGACGCCCGGGATCGCGAAGAACCACGGGAAGAGCGGGAAGGGCGGCAGGGCCTTGATCGCCTGGTAGTTCGCGACGTTGTCGCTCATCGCACCGATCATCGGCGTCATGTCGTTGAGGATGTGGACCCAGTCGCGACCCAACGTCGCGATCGCAGGGAACTCCGACGACGGGAGCCCCTTCGCCGCGAGTGCGGGCGCGATGTTGAGTCGAATCGCGCCCTGTCCGATCGCGATCGTGGAGAAATAGTCCTGGATCTGCGTGACGTTGCTGGTGGTCTCGATGGTCGAGAACGCATTCATCATGCGACCGCCCTTGGGCGCGCGGCTGAACATCTGGAAGACGAGGGGCGCCGCGATCAGTCCGATGCCCAGGATCGCCAGAGCAACGGTGAGTGGCCTCCGGCGTGATGGCCAGCGCAACGCCGCGCCGGCGGGCAGGGCGATCAGCAGACCGGGAATCACGAAGAACCACGGGAACAGCCGGAAGCTCGGCAGGGCGGCGACCGCCTGGTAGTTGCCCAGGTTGGCCTGCACCTTGGTCAGGAGTCCGGACATGTCCGCGTCGATCGCCGGCCACTGCTGGCGCAGCACGGCGTAGTTGGGGGTGTTGAGCACAGATCCCAAGTGCGGCGCGGCCTTCGTGTTCACCTCGTGCACGGCTGCGCGGATCTCGGCGATGTCCTGCTGGAAGCCGTCGAGGCGTGCGGTGCTCATGAAGGGCTTGAAGTCGCTCAACATCACGGCGCCCTTGGGCGCGCGGGAGAACATGTTGAAGGCCAGGGGCGCCGCGGCCAGAGCGAGTCCGAGGATGAGCACGACGATCAGGGCCGCGAGCCGCGGCGGATTCACGGCCGTCGGCGCTCCCGCCTGCGAGGACTGCTCGGCGATCGCGCTCATGTCACCCCCTGGGATTTGCCGTGCGAGTTGGTGCGCGTCACACTATGTCTACTATCTTAATAGATCAAATCATCTTAAGGTGCAGTGCTATGACAAGCGGGGCATGGAGAGTGCGGCGTCGAGTCGCGTTGGCATTGGCCGCAGGCATCACCGCGGCCGCTGGAGTCGTGGCGACCGTTCCGGCTGCGCAGGCATCCGTTGCGCTGATCGGCACCTTCGAGCTCACGCCTGGCGCCTGCACGAGCAGCGGAATCTCGGGGACCTACCTCCGCATGATCCTGCCGAGTGGCACCGCCAACGGGCCCTACATGTCCAACAGCGACTCGACCTGCTCCAACCAGAGCTACACCCCGCTGCAGCCCGGCACCGACGGTGGCCTGGTCTCGGGCAGCTACCAGCCGACGCCCAACCCGCCGTTCGACTCCTCGGGCAATGCGCTAGCCGGCCGGATCACGGCGCCGGCCCAGTTCTACGGAACGAGCTTCGCGACCTCGAGCAACGCAACCGACCCGCAGACGCATCACGCGGCGCCCGCGCCTGTCGTCTACGCGAACGGCACGAGTCTGTCGGCGAACCTCGCAGCCTTCTCGGTGACCTGGAACAAGCAGTACTTCAACCAGGGCTCGCCCAAGCCGGGCGGCGCCTACCCGGGCAACACCCGACCGGCGACCGGGACCTACGACCCGAGCACGGGCGCCTTCACGCTGACCTGGACGAGCCAGGTGGTGGGCGGACCGTTCGACAAGTTCACCGGCCAATGGCATCTGGCCGGCCGCTTCGTGCCAGCCAGCCGGGCAGCCTCGGGCCAGCGGGGTACGAGCACCGGAACGTCCGCTGGCGGCACCGGGTCGTCGACACGGACCGGAAGCGTCACCGGTGCGACGAGCGCTACCGGACCGAGCGCGAAGGCAGCGAAGGCAAAGCCAGGGAGCATTCCCACGTCGGCCACAGCGGCCGGAGCCACCACGCCCGTCGCCGCCTCCACCACCACCCTCGTCACCGACCACTGGCATGTGGACTGGTGGATCGTCGCGCTCGCGGTCGCGATCGCGCTGCTTGGATTCGTCGTCCTCGGCCTGCTCAATCGGAAGGCGCGAGCATCCGGAGCTGACTCGTGAGCCGCGGTCTGCGCTGGGCGCGGTCGGGGGTCATCGCCCTGGTCACACTCGACCTCCTCGCCCTGGCGGCGTTCTCGGTTCACGAGACCCGAGTCACCGTGCGGACCGTGACTCCGTTGCGGCAGAGCCAGCTGACCTCGACTCCGGCCAACGCCCTGCCGGGAGGGGTCACCCCGATCAACACGGCTCCACCAGCCGGGGTCGTGGTTGCCTTCAACTCGTCACCGGTGAGCAGTGCTCCGGCGTCGCCGAACCGGCCCTCGACCCCGCCGCGAACACCGTCGAAGCCGACGCCTCCGGGGGGATCGGGTACCGGGAGCGCGGGCCCAGCCGCCTGCCCGATCAAACTCCAGAAGCCCACCCAGCAAGGCGGCCTGCAGTCGCTGATCAGCCTCGCGCCCGCCTTCGGTCCCTTCTCAGCCGAAGCCTTCGCAGCGGCCTCGGCCTACCAGCCCCTCCTGCAGCTGATCGGCCCGATCCTCGCGCAGTACCCGTCGTTGGAGCCGACGTTGGCTCCCGTCGTGACTCCGCTCGTGACCTCGTTCGCCTCGGGCAGCAATGCCCTGTTCGCCCTGCTCAACCCGCTCTATGCGCCGTACCGGACACAGGTGCTCCAACAGGAGAGCAAGCTCGCGGCCTACTTCGCGCCCTATGCCGAGAAACTCGCGAACTCCCCCCTCGGCGGCTGCATCGTCGACCTGGAGGCGGGCCTCGTCTCCGCCACGAAGAAGTCCTAACAGGAGAGCCCCATGGCCCGCATCATCGGATTCCCGAACCCCGTCAACGAGAAGGCTGCTCGGACCGTCGCCGGTGGCGTCCTCGCACTCAGCGTGCTGACCCTCGTGCTGAGCCTGACCGTCTCGCACGACTGGCTCTGGATCGTGGCGCCGCTGGCGCTCGGGTTCGTCGCTCGCGTGCTGACCGGCCCGAAGCTCAG
>JBQCDC010000211.1:0-4142 GCA_051961575.1 Marmoricola sp. | reverse complement strand
GTCCTTGATCTCGCTTGCCGCCCGACCGCTGTCGAGTCCGCGTCGAACCGAGTCGGCCGTGAACCGATAGACGGTGGCGCCGCCTCGCGAGTCCACGTCGGCGACCTCGGCCAGCCGCTCGGCGAGGTCGTGCTCGAGCGGTCCGGGTGCGATCGCGGTGAGGTCGGCCTGGATCAGGACATGATCGACAGGCGCCGGGAGCAGAGGTTCGAGGATCGCCGCCGCATCGGCGCCGGCGATCAGCGCTCGACCCTGTGAGGTCATGGCGTCCTGGGCAGCGACTCCGAGCCAGGACGCCTCGGTCATGGCGTCGAGTGCGATGCCGTCGACCTGGGTCCACTGCGGGTGTCGCCAGGCCAGCGCCCTGAACAGCGAGGCCGCACCGGTGCCTGAGGCCAGCCGCGATCCGGGCGCGGTCCTCGCCCACTCGGTGATGAGGTGGCGGCGGATCATGGCGACGCTCGGGTCCTCGACGTCCGGGCTCAGGGCGTTGATGGCGCCGGAGCTCCCTCTGGTCCCCACCGCCGTGGCCCGCCGTGGCATCGCGAGCCAGGCCTGCACCAGGTGCGCCCAGCGGGCGGCGGCCGACCAGCGCGCCCATTCATCGAAGGCGATTGTGGGCATCCACGCCTCGTAGACCTCGCCGTTCTGCTCGACCTCGCCCATCCGGATGAGCCCGGCGGCGTGCATCGTCTCGAGGACGAACGCGGTCTCGTGCGCCTCGAAGTTGAGGAACTTCGACAAGGCCCTGAAGTCGCGCACCCCGAGTCCGCCGGATCGAAGAGCCAAAGGCGGTCGCAAGCTCCACGACTCGGCGATCGCTTCGATGTGCCGCAACAGCACGGAGGCCGAACCTGCGCCGATGTGGTCGACGGTCTGCTGGCTGGTCTCCGTTGTCGCGACCGGCGGTGGAGTCGCGGGTTGGTTGGTGATCCGACCGTCCAGGAAGTGCTGTCGCGTCGAGAGCGTCACCGTGAGTCGGCGCTGGCGAGAAAGGCTCGTGTCGCCCTCACCGCGCGATCCGAGGAGCCCGAGCGCGACGAGCATCGCCGCGGGAGAGCCGGGGTCGACCGCGCTGCTGCCTTCGAGTTGACCGGCGAGCAGATGACGCAGCAGCGCTTCCGGCTCGGGCCCCAGCTCACCGACCAGTCCCGCGATGGTCGACCTCGGTGGGCCGGGCGGAATCGCCAAGTGCTCGGCGAGCGGGCGGGGGACGCGCAGCCCGGTTCCGTCGTCCCAGAGCAGCAGCAGATCGCTGAGGCGCGCCACGATGCGCTCGGTCTCGGCGACGGTCGCTCCGATCAAGGGCGCAAGATCCGCGGAGCTCAATCCTTCGATCGAGGAGGCCGCCTCGAGTGCGGCTCGATCGGCTGAGTCGCAGAGCTCGAAGGCCCGCCAGAGCGAGGCGCGCGAGGTGGCGCGAGCGGCGAGTTGCGCGGAGTCCGCGGGCGCCGGCATGGACAGATCGGGACGTGCGTGCAGCAGAGCCGCGAGTTGGTCGGCCGACCACCCGCGAACGTGATCCGCGAGGCTTCGCGGCGACCTGCTGGACATCCGCACAATTTTACCGACGGGGAGCCAGAGGCCATGCGCTCGCACGGACTAGGTTCGGACTCATGGAGTCCTACGCCGCCGGCGAGACCACGCAACCCCTCCTCGAGGAGACCATCGGCGCGAACTTCGAGCGAACGGTCGCCGCGCACGGCGACAACGAGGCTCTGGTCGAGATCGCCACCGGACGCCGGTGGACCTACGCCGAGCTCGACCGGGACGTCGACGCCCTCGCTCGCGGCCTGATCGGCGCCGGCCTCGCCAAGGGCGATCGCGTGGGCATCTGGGCGCCGAACTGCGCCGAGTGGACGATCGCGCAGTACGCCACCGCCAAGATCGGCGCGATCCTGGTCAACGTCAACCCGTCGTACCGGACCCACGAGTTCGCGTACGCGGTGAACCAGAGCGGCATGCGCATGCTGATCAGCGCGGAGTCGTTCAAGACCAGCGACTACCGGGGCATGGTGGCCGAGACGGCGAGCGAATGTCCGAGCCTCGAGCGGGCTGTGTTCATCGGGACCCCTGATTGGGGCGCCCTCATCGCGGAAGGAGAGGGCGTCGAGGCGAGCGCAGTCGCCGACCGGATGGCGACCCTGAATCCGAACGACCCGATCAACATCCAGTACACCTCCGGCACGACGGGCCGACCCAAGGGCGCGACGCTCAGCCACCGCAACATCCTCAACAACGGCTACTTCGTCACGGAGCTGATCAACTTCACCGACCGCGATCGCCTGGTGATCCCGGTGCCCTTCTATCACTGCTTCGGCATGGTGATGGCGAACCTCGGCTGCACCACGCACGGTGCCACCATGATCATCCCGGCGCCTGGATTCGATCCGGCGATCACGCTGAAGTCGATCGTCGACGAGCGTGCGACCGGCGTCTACGGCGTTCCGACGATGTTCATCGCCATACAGAACGATGCAACGTTCGCCGACAGTGACCTGAGCACACTGCGCACCGGCATCGTGGCCGGCTCCGTCTGTCCGGTCGAGGTGATGAAGCGCTGCATCGCCGACATGGGCATGACCGAGGTGTCCATCGCCTACGGCATGACCGAGACGTCGCCGGTCTCCTGCCAGACCCGCTCCGACGACGACCTGGATCGTCGCACCGCCAGCATCGGGCGCGCGGCGCCGCACGTCGAGATCAAGATCATCGATCCCGCTACCGGAGCAGTTGTCGAGCGCGGGGAACCCGGCGAGTTCTGCACGCGCGGCTACTCCGTGATGCTCGGCTACTGGGAGGACCCCGAGAAGACAGCTGAGGCGATCGACGCGGACGGTTGGATGCACACCGGGGATCTCGCCGTCATGCGCGAGGACGGCTACTGCAACATCGTCGGCCGCATCAAGGACATGGTCATTCGCGGCGGCGAGAACATCTACCCGCGCGAGATCGAGGACTTCCTCTACACGCACCCCGACGTCGAGGACGTCCAGGTGATCGGCGTCCCGGACGAGAAGTACGGCGAGGAGCTGGCCGCCTGGATCAAGATGAGGGCCGGCGCGGCGCCGCTCGACGCGGACGCGGTCCGCGAGTTCGCCACCGGCAAGCTCGCCCACTACAAGATCCCGCGCTACGTCCTCATCGTCGACGAGTTCCCCATGACGGTCACCGGAAAGATCCGCAAGGTGGAGATGCGCGAGGTCACCACGCGGGAGCTCGGGCTGGGCTGAGCGGCCGCCAGCCAGTGGAACTTACTCGCGTCAGTTGACCGGGCCGCCTAGGCTTGGCCACTGCTCAGCCCTCACAGGAGTTTCGTAGGGCTGCGTTGATCGGTTGGACAGCAGAAAGGGTCACCGACGTGCCCACCGGAAAGGTCAAGTGGTACGACGCGGAGAAGGGCTTCGGCTTCCTCTCGCGTGAGGACGGCGAGGACGTGTACGTCCGGAGCTCGTCCCTGCCCGAAGGCGTGACCACCCTCAAGGCCGGCACCCGGGTGGAGTTCGGGATCCTGTCGGGTCGCAAGGGCGACCAGGCGCACCAGGTCCGCGTGCTCGACGCGCCCACCTCGGTGTCCACCAGCCAGCGCAACGCCAGCCGCAAGCAGCCCGAAGACATGGTCACCATCGTCGAGGACCTGATGCGCGTTCTCGAGGGCGTCGAGCACGCCTACCGCGCCGGTCGGCATCCTGACCCGAAGACCGCCAAGCCGGTGGCGAAGCTGCTGCGTGGGCTCGCGGACGAGCTGGACTGAGCTCCGGTTTCGTGACGGCCCTTCGGGCCTCCTCAACCTCCGACTATTCGAGCGGTCGACCGGGCCTGCCAGGGCTTCTCGGCCGTGTTCCGGTCGGACGACCCGCGAACGGCTGACTCGCGGTCGCCTGCGTGCTCCGCTGTGCGATCACGCGGGGTCGAACCAGCACGTAGGCGATCCAGCCGACCATGATGGCCGACAGGGTCCACATGCCCAGCTCGGCGTTGAGCGGCAGCGCGATCCCGATGAAACCTCCCACCACCCAGGTGAGCTGAAGCAGGGTCTCCGAGCGCGCGAACGCTGAGGTCCGGACCCGCTCGGGCACGTCGTTCTGGATCGTCGAGTCCAGCGCCAGCTTGCCGATCGCTGCTCCCAGGCCGGAGATCAG
>JBQCDC010000210.1:0-3428 GCA_051961575.1 Marmoricola sp. | reverse complement strand
CCGCGAGGGGAGACCTTCGAGATCACGCTGGCGAAGGCGGGCATCGGTGCGTTGAGCTGCGCATAGCCGACGAAAGCCGCGACGAAGGTCAGCATCAGGAGCGTCTTCATCGCCGGCTGTTGGAGCACCTCGCGATAGCTGCCCTGCGGCACACCCTCCTCGTGCGCGGCGCGCCCACGGATGTGGCGCAAGGCGACCAGCAGGATGAAGAGCGAGGGGACGAAGCTGATGGCATCGGCCAGGTAGATCACCTGGAACGTCCACAGATGTCGCGTGTCGATGACGAGGCCGCCGATGATGCCACCGAGACCGATGCCCAGGTTGAGCAGGCTGAAGTTGACGCCGAAGTACCGCTGACGGATCTCGGACGGCACGATGTGGGCGACCAGCGTCTGGGAGGCGGGCCAGGCGACGCCGAACGCGACGCCTCCGAGGGCCAGTCCGACCGCGGCCAGTCCGACGTTCGAGGCGAAGGCGAGTGTCACCTCACCAAGCGATGCGCAGAGCAGGCCGAAGACGGCGATGACCCGCGCGCCGACGCGGTCCATCGCGCCGCCCAGGGTCGCGGTGGCGATCATTCCGACGAGCGGTTGAAGGCCGAGCAGGAGACCGGTCGTCCCGAGTGAGAGGTGACGACCCTCGTGGAGGTAGACGACCGCGAACGGCAGGACCAGACCTGTTCCGATGAACTCGAACACCACAACCGACAGGAGCAGCTTCCCCTCGCGCGGCAGGTCCTGCCAGAACGACCGCAGTGTCGGGGGCGAGGAAGCTGTCAGCGTCACTCGAGCAACTCTGCCGTCAGCCACCGACAGTTTGCGAACGATTTCCTGGACCCACCGAGCGTAGGTGCGGGTCGTTCCGAGGTTGGGGTCTCCCGGTCGGCGAGGATGTCGACGTGAGCGAGGTGGAGGAGAGTCCCTGGGACGACGTCCCCCTGCTCGAGGTCGTCGTTCTGCATGCCAAAGACGCGATCGCCGCTACCGACGGTGGAGCCGACCGGCTGCTGCTGGTCGCCGAACCGGGTGAGGTCGGAGTGGCGCCGGACCTCGCGACCGTGTCATCCGTCGTGAAGGCAACCGATGTTCCGGTCCGCGTGATGCTGCGTCAGGGGGAGGGTTTCGAGGTCACCGCCGACGGTGTGGACGCCTTGGCCGAGTTCGCCGAGGCCGCCACTGCCCTCGGCGCCGGCGGGTTCTCGTTCGGCTTCCTCGATCGCATGCTCGAGGTGGATGCGGAGTCCTGCTCCGAGCTGGCGAGTCGCGTGCGCTTGCCGTGGACCTTCCACCGCGCCTTCGACTCGACCCTCAACACGAGACGTGCGTGGCGGGACGTCCTGAATCTGCCGGGTCTCGATGCGGTCGCCTCGGCAGGATCGTCGCGAGGAATGTCGGTGGGGGCTGATGAACTGCTCGAGCATGCGGCCAACCCGAGGGTTGCAGCGCTGGTGTTGGCCGGGGGAGCGCTGCAACCCGATCAGATCCCATGGCTCGTGCGTGCCGGCGTACGGCAGTTCGGCGTGGGCGCCTCGGTACGTCCGGGGAGGTCGTGGACGCGCTCTTTCGTCGACCTGCACCATGTGCGAACGTGGCGGATGTTGCTCGACGACGCCGTCGCGAGGGCACGAGGGCTGCCGGTCGACTGACCTGGTCGCACGGTTCACCGCCATGGGAGGAGAGCGCCGATGAGGCGTGAGGGTAGAGCTGTTCGCCGCTTGGTGGTGGTTGCGGTGGCGACCACCGTGGGCCTGGTGAGTGCCTGCTCTGCCTCGACGCCCAAGGCGGCGAGCATCTCAAGCGCTCCGGCGGTGCCGAAGCCGGCGGCTCTGACCTGGCGAGAGTGCCCCTCGGGTCTGAACCTGTCGGGACTTCAGTGCGCGAGCCTGCGAGTGCCGTTGGACTACAGCAAACCGACCGGCACCCAGATCACGTTGGAGGTGAGCCGTCGCGAGCACGTCCCGAGCGCAGGCAAGTACCTCGGTGCGATCCTGGCCAATCCTGGAGGGCCGGGTGGCCCGGGCGTCGGGATGCCGTTCGTGGCTTCAGGCGTTCCTAACGGGGTCGGCGACCGGTTCGATTGGATCGGCTGGGACCCGCGCGGCGTCGGCGCGAGTCGCCCCGCGATCCACTGCAACCCGAAATACTTCGGAACCGACCGCCCTCCCTACGCCGCGACCACGGATCGCTCGTACTGGTTGAAGCAGGCGAGCGGCTACGCGAAGGCGTGCGGCCGCAGTGCGGGCGCTCTGCTGCAACACATGACCACCGAGGACAACGCCCGCGACATGGACATGATCCGTCAGGCGCTCGGCCAATCCACGATCAGCTACTACGGCTTCTCCTGGGGCAGTTACCTCGGCCAGGTGTACATGACGCTGTTCCCGAATCGCGTGAAGCGGGTCGTCCTTGATGGCGTGGTCAACCCCCAGCGCATCTGGTACCAGGCGAACCTCGACCAGGACGTCGCCTTCGAGCGCGCGCTGCGGATGTTCTTCGGCTGGGTGGCCAGCAATGACATCGTCTACCACCTCGGCTCGACAGGGTCGCAGGTCTACGCGGCCTATCGGCGTGAGGCGGCCGCCCTGACAGCTCATCCCGCGGCCGGTGGAAGGCTCGGGCCCGACGAGCTCGGCGACGCCTTGCTCAACGCTGGTTATCGTGCCGACGGGTGGGCGGAGAAGGCTGCGATCTTGTCGCGGCTGATCAATCGCGGTGATGCGTCGGGGATGTTGGCTGACTACCTTCAGGACAACGCCGGCGCCGCCAAGGAGAACGGCTACGCGGTCTACAACGCGGTGCAGTGCACCGACATCAAGTGGCCGGGATTGGCGCAGACACTGGCCGACAACGTGCGTGTGAGCAAGGCGGCGCCCTTCGAGACCTGGGCCAACGCCTGGTTCAACGCGCCGTGCCTGTCCTGGCCGGCAGCCGCGCACAGGCCGGTGACCGTCCGCGCATCCAGCGCGCTCCCGAAGATTCTGCTCATCGCCGAGACTTACGACGCGGCGACGCCGTTCTCGGGAGCACTGGAGACGCGTTCGCTGTTCCCGAGCTCGAGCCTGATCGAGGGCGTCGGCGGGACGACCCATGCAGGGTCGCTCAGCGGGGTGTCGTGTACCGATAACGCCGTCGCGACCTACCTGGCCACCGGCGAAACGCCCTCCAGGGTCAGCGGCGACAAGTCCGATCTCAAGTGTCCGCCGGTGCCGCGGCCCCAGGCCTCCATGCAGTGAGTCTCAGCTGGTCGGGAGGTCGTCGGAGTCGATGATCCGGTAGGCGTAGCCCTGCTCGGCGAGGAACCGCTGACGGTTCTGGGCGAAGTCGGCATCCACCGTGTCGCGGCTGACGATCGCATAGAAGCGCGCGGTCCGACCGTCGGTCTTGGGGCGCAACAGGCGCCCGAGTCGTTGCGCCTCCTCCTGACGGGAG
>JBQCDC010000209.1:0-8754 GCA_051961575.1 Marmoricola sp. | reverse complement strand
GTCCGACCGCAGTCGCCGAGCCCGACCCGCTCGGCGATCATGTCGACATCGAGCGGATTCGCGTGCAGGGATGCGACGTGGCGCAGCATCTCGATCGCCCGAACACCGCTCCAAGCGCCGCCGGACTGCAGCATCACGCCGATGCGGGGGAGCAGGTCACGTCGCTGGCTCACCGGGTCGAGGCCGAGGACGCGCACGTTGCCCTGGTGCGGCTTCCGATAGCCCTCGCAGGTCTCCAGGGTCGTGGTCTTGCCCGCGCCGTTCGGACCGAGCACGGCGGTGATCGTGTTGCGGGCGACCGTCAGATCGAGCCCGTCGACTGCCGTCTTGTCGCCGTAGCGCATGACGAGGCCGCGGACCTCGACAGCGGGGGAAGCGGAGTCGGGCACCGGGTCATTATGTCGGGCGCGGCGTGACGCCTCCTCAGGAGCCCGCCGACGACTCGGGAGGTTAGGGTCACCTTCCTTGAGCGCCGGAATGAATAACGCAACACTGGCGTTGTGGAATTCGTGGATACCGAGTGCCCGACGCGTGAGCGCGTCGTTCGGTCGATCCATGTCAACGGGCCGTCCACGGCCGCGGCGCTCGCTGAGCGCCTGGAGCTGACGCCCGCGGCGGTCCGCCGACACCTCGAGCAGCTGCTCGTGGACGGTGAGATCGAGGCGCGTGATGTCCGCACGCCCGGATCGCGCGGTCGAGGTCGTCCGGCCAAGGAGTTCCTCCTCACCGATGCCGGGCGCCGTCAGTTCGACCAGCAGTACGACGACCTCGCGATTCAGGCCCTGCGATTCCTCTCCGAGACGGCGGGGGAGGACGCGGTACGCGCCTTCGCCGATCGTCGGATGAGCTTCATCGAGGAGCGCTTCCCGGCGGTGGCTGCCGCCAATCCCGGTGCCACACCAGCGCAGGTGCTCGCTCAGGTCTTCACCGACGACGGCTACGCTGCGTCGGTCAAGCCGTTGACCATCGGTGAGCAGCTCTGCCAGCAGCACTGCCCGGTGTCGCACGTGGCGCACGAATTTCCCCAGCTCTGTGAGGCGGAGACCGCGGCGATCAGTCGTGTCCTCGGCTCGCATGTCCAACGACTCGCGACCATCGCCCACGGTGATGGCGTCTGTACGACCTGCATCCCCGACGTTGCAAAGAAGAAGGTGACCGCATGACCTCCATTGAGGAGCTCAACCCCGAACTCAAGGGGATCGGACGCTACGACTTCGGTTGGTCCGACAAGAACGACGTCGGTGCCAACGCGAAGCGCGGCCTCAACGAGGAGGTCGTCCGCGACATCTCGTCGAAGAAGTCCGAGCCCCAGTGGATGCTCGACCTGCGCCTGAAGGGCTTGCGCCTGTTCGACAAGAAGCCCATGCCCACCTGGGGATCGGACCTGTCGGGCATCGACTTCGACAACATCAAATACTTCGTCCGCTCGACCGAGAAGCAGGCGGCGAGCTGGGACGACCTCCCCGAGGACATCAAGAACACCTACGACAAGCTCGGCATCCCGGAGGCGGAGAAGCAGCGCCTCGTCGCCGGCGTCGCGGCTCAGTACGAGTCCGAGGTCGTCTACCACCAGATCCGTGAGGACCTGGAGGAGCAGGGCGTCATCTTCCTTGACACCGACACCGCGCTCAAGGAGCACGAGGACATCTTCAAGGAGCACTTCAACACGGTGATCCCGGTCGGCGACAACAAGTTCGCCGCGCTGAACACCGCCGTGTGGTCGGGTGGCTCCTTCATCTACGTGCCGCCGGGCGTGCACGTCGACATCCCGCTGCAGGCCTACTTCCGGATCAACACCGAGAACATGGGCCAGTTCGAGCGCACGCTGATCATCGTCGACGAGGGCGCCTACGTGCACTACGTCGAGGGCTGCACGGCGCCGATCTACAGCTCGGACTCGCTGCACTCGGCGGTCGTCGAGATCATTGTGAAGAAGGGCGGCCGCTGCCGCTACACGACCATCCAGAACTGGTCGAACAACGTCTACAACCTCGTCACCAAGCGCGCCTTCTGCGAGGCCGGCGCGACGATGGAGTGGGTCGACGGCAACATCGGCTCCAAGGTCACCATGAAGTACCCGGCCGTGTACCTGATGGGTGAGCACGCCAAGGGCGAGACCCTGTCGATCGCGTTCGCGGGCGAGGGCCAGCACCAGGACGCGGGCGCCAAGATGGTCCACGCTGCGCCGCACACGTCGAGCTCGATTCTGAGCAAGTCGGTGGCGCGTGGTGGCGGTCGTACGTCCTACCGCGGTCTGATCCAGATCAACGAGGGCGCCTACGGCTCGAAGTCGAACGTCCTCTGCGACGCGCTGCTGGTCGACCAGATCAGCCGCTCGGACACGTACCCGTACGTCGACATCCGCGAGGACGACGTGTCGATGGGTCACGAGGCGTCGGTCTCGAAGGTCTCCGACGACCAGCTCTTCTACCTGATGCAGCGCGGGCTGGCCGAGGACGAGGCGATGGCCATGATCGTCCGTGGGTTCGTCGAGCCGATCGCCAAGGAGCTCCCGATGGAGTACGCGCTCGAGCTCAACCGCCTCATCGAACTGCAAATGGAAGGTGCCGTGGGGTGACGTCAACCCTCGACTCAATCAACAGCACGCTCGAGCTCGACAAGGTCGAGTCCCACCTGCACCCAGCAGGCTCCTTCGACGTCGACGCCCACGAGGTGCCGACGGGTCGCGAGGAGATCTGGCGCTTCACCCCGCTCAAGCGCCTGCGCGGCCTGCACCAGGACGCGCCGCTCGACGGTGATGGGTACGACGTCACCATGACGCTGCCCGAGGGCTCCACGCGCACGATCGTGCCGGCGGCGGAATCGGATCGCGGTGTGTCGGGGATCGTCCCGGCGGACCGCGTGAGCGCCCGTACCTGGGCGGCGACGACCCACGTGCTGCACATCGATGTCCCGGCCAACGTCGAGCTGGACGCTCCCGTCGTCATCGACATCGTCGGTAAGGGCGACGACACCGGGATCGCGCGCCAGTGGGTGGTCCGGTTGGGCAACCATGCCCGGGCCACGGTCGTCTTCCGTTTCACGGGCTCGGCGATCTGGACGGATCACGTCGAGCTCGTCGTCGGCGACGGCGCCGCACTGAGCTACGTGACCGTGCAGGACTGGGCCGACGACGCCGTACACCTGAGCGCGCAGAAGGCTCGGATCGGTCGCGACGCGAGCCTCAAGCACGTCGCGGTCAGCTTCGGTGGCGATGTCGTGCGCCACGACCTCACGGTCGACTACGCGGCTGCGGGCGGGTCGCTGGAGGCACTCGGTCTCTACTTCGCCGACGCTGGCCAGCACATCGAGCACCGTCTGTTCGTCGACCACACGGCGCCGCACACCAAGAGCCACGTGTCCTACAAGGGCGCGCTCCAGGGCGAGCACGCGCACACCGTGTGGATCGGCAACGTCTTGATCCGCAAGGTCGCCGAGGGAATCGAGACCTACGAGGAGAACCGCAACCTGGTGCTGACCGACGGCTGCCAGGCCGACTCGGTGCCCAACCTCGAGATCGAGACCGGCGAGATCGAGGGCGCCGGACACGCCTCCGCTACGGGTCGCTTCGATGACGAGCAGCTCTTCTACCTGCGCGCTCGCGGCATCGACGAGAAGGAAGCGCGGCGCCTGGTGGTGCACGGCTTCTTCAACGAGTTGATCCGCAAGATCGACGTGCCCGAGCTCGAGGAGCAGCTCATCGAGACCGTCGAATCCGAGCTTGCGAAGACGGTGACCGCATGAGCTTCGAGCGCGTGTGCGCCCTCGACGAGGTCGCGGCGGACCAGGCCCACAAGGTGGTCCTCGGTCGCTACGACCTCGCGATCGCGCGCGACGGCGACGAGGTCTTCGCCCTGCAGGACCTCTGCTCGCACGCGGAGGTCGCCCTCAGTGAGGGAGAGGTGTACGGCGGAACCATCGAGTGCTTCCTGCACGGCTCCTGCTTCGACCTGCGCACCGGCAAGCCCACCAGTCTTCCGGCGACCGAACCGGTCGCCACCTTCCCGATCGAGGTTCGCGGCACAGACGTGTACGTGGACGTCGACACCACCCTGAATGGAGTCACCCCCGCATGAGCACTCTCGAGATCAAGGACCTTCACGTCTCGGTCGAGACCGAGGATGGTGAGAAGGAGATCCTCAAGGGCGTCACGCTGACCATCAACACCGGCGAGACCCACGCGATCATGGGCCCCAACGGCTCGGGCAAGTCGACGCTTGCCTACTCGATCGCCGGTCACCCGAAGTACACGGTGACCTCGGGCTCCGTCACGTTGGACGGCGAGGACGTGCTCGCGATGAGCGTCGACGAGCGTGCTCGCGCCGGCCTCTTCCTGGCCATGCAGTACCCGGTCGAGGTTCCCGGCGTCTCCACCGCCAACTTCCTGCGTACCGCCAAGACCGCGGTCGATGGCGAGGCCCCCAAGCTGCGTACCTGGGTCAAGGACGTCAACGGCGCCCTCGAGCGGATGAACCTCGACCCGTCGTTCTCGCAGCGCTCGGTCAACGAGGGCTTCTCCGGCGGTGAGAAGAAGCGCTCCGAGATCGCGCAGCTGGACCTGCTCGACCCGAAGGTCGCCCTCCTCGATGAGATCGACTCCGGCCTCGACATCGACGCGCTGAAGGTCGTCTCCGAGGGCATCAACCGCTTCAGCGAGCGCGAGAAGAAGAGCGTCCTGCTCATCACGCACTACACCCGCATCCTCAACTACGTGAAGCCCGACCAGGTGCACGTGTTCGTGGCCGGCCGCGTCGCCGAGTCGGGTGGCTCGGAACTGGCGGACGAGCTGGAAGCCAACGGTTACGACAAGTACGTCAAAGCCGCCGTCTAGTCGGAGGTTGAGGAGCGAACGAAGTGAGCGTCACGAAACCCCTCGAAGGGCTTCTTCCCGAGCTTGAGGTGGTCCGTAAGGACTTCCCGATCCTCAGTCGCGTCATGGCCGACGGGTTCCCGTTGGTCTACCTCGACTCGGCCAACACCTCGCAGAAGCCGCAGGTCGTCATCGACGCGATGGTCGACCACCTCGAGCGACACAACGCGAACGTGGCTCGGGCGATGCACCAGCTCGGTGCGGAGTCCTCCGAGGCGTTCGAGGCCGCTCGTGACAAGGTCGCCGCGTTCCTGGGCGCGCCCTCGCGCAACGAGGTCGTCTTCACCAAGAACGCCTCCGAGGCGTTGAACCTGGTGGCGCGGACCGTGCCGCTCAAGGCCGGCGACAACGTCGTCGTGACCGAGATGGAGCACCACTCCAACATCGTTCCGTGGCAGCTGGCCTGCGAGCGCGTGGGTGCTGAGTTCCGCTGGATCGGCCTGACCGACGAGGGCGAGCTGGACCTCAGCAACCTGGACTCCCTCATCGACGAGAACACCAAGGTCGTCGCGTTCACCTGGGTGTCGAACATGCTGGGCACGATCAACCCGGTCGCGACGCTGGCGAAGCGCGCCCACCAGGCCGGGGCGGTTGCCGTTGTCGACGCTGCGCAGGCGGCGCCGGTGCTCCCGATCAACCTGGCAGCCATGCCGTCCGACGAGCGGCCCGACTTCGTCGCCTTCACCGGCCACAAGGTCACCGGTCCGACCGGGATCGGCGTCCTGTGGGGTCGCGAGGATCTGCTGAACGAGCTGCCGCCCTTCCTCGGTGGCGGCGAGATGATCGAGACCGTCACGATGCAGGGATCGACCTACGCGAAGGCGCCCCACCGCTTCGAGGCGGGCACTCCGCCGATCGTCGAGGCCGTGGGGCTGGGCGCCGCGGTGGAGTACCTAGGCCACCTCGGCATGGAGTCGATCCACGCGCACGAGCAGGCCATCACCGCCTACGTTCTGGAGGGCCTGAGGAGCCGCCCCGGCGTGACCGTCCTCGGGCCGCAGAGCGCTGCCCAGCGCGGTGGTGCGGTGGCGTTCGAGGTCGACGGCATCCACCCGCACGACGTCGCGCAGCTGCTCGACTCGCGGGGGATCGCGGTTCGTGCCGGCCACCACTGCGCGAAGCCCGTGCACGCGCGCTTCGGTGTGCAGAGCTCGACCCGCGCGTCGTCGTACCTCTACACGACGCCGGCCGAGATCGACGCCCTCATCGAGGGAATCGAATACACACAGAAATACTTCAAAACGGTATGACGCAGATGACTGATCTGGACGCGATGTACCAGGAGATCATCCTGGATCACTATCGCCACCCCTTGAACAAGGGTCTTCGGGACCCGTTCGAGGCCCAGGTGCACCACGTCAACCCGACGTGTGGTGACGAGATCACGCTGCGTGTTCACTTGTCCGAGGGCGACAACCCCGTCATCGTGGACGTGTCGTATGACGCCGAGGGCTGTTCGATCAGTCAGGCGTCGGCCTCGGTGATGACCGACCTGCTGATCGGCAAGACTCTCGACGACGCGTTGAGCGTTCACGAGGAGTTCTTGGCGCTGATGCAGGGCAAGGGGCAGGTCGTACCGGATGAGGACACCCTGGAGGATGGTGTCGCGTTCGCGGGCGTGGCGAAGTTCCCCGCCCGCGTGAAGTGTGCGTTGCTGTCCTGGATGGCTCTGAAGGATGCGGCTGCGCAAGCCGTCGCACAGAAGGAGAACTGATGACTGACCACAGCGATCTGCCGGATGTGAGCACTGCGCCTGCCGGCACCACGACTATCGACGACATCACCGAAGCCATGAAGGACGTCGTCGACCCCGAGCTCGGCATCAACGTCGTCGACCTCGGCCTGGTGTACGACGTGCACCTCGACGACAAGAACGACGTCGTTCTCGACATGACGCTGACGTCGGCAGCATGCCCGCTGACCGACGTCATCGAGGACCAGACGAACACCGCCCTCGAGGGCATGGTGGGCGACGTCCGGATCAACTGGGTCTGGATGCCGCCGTGGGGTCCGGACAAGATCACCGAGGACGGTCGCGAGCAGCTTCGGGCTCTCGGTTTCAACGTCTGATGGGCCAGCAGTTCGACGCGATCGATGATCGCCGGCGAGCATTCATCGAGGCGCAGCACCTCTTCTTCGTGGGCACTGCAGCCGCTGGCGGACGCGTGAACGTGTCGCCGAAGGGGCTGGACAGCCTCCGCGTCCTGGGCCCGAACCGCGTGGTCTGGCTGAACCTGACCGGCAGTGGCAACGAGACGGCTGCGCACCTGTTGGACAACCCGCGTATGACCGTCATGTTCTGCTCGTTCGATCGTGAGCCGGTCATTCTGCGCCTCTACGGCACGGCTCGGATGATCCAGCCGGGCGATGCCGAGTGGGACGAGCTTTACGGGCTCTTCGAGCCCAGACTCGGCGCACGGCAGATCTATGACCTCGCGGTCGAGCTCGTGCAGACCTCCTGTGGCTATGCGGTTCCCTACATGACTTTCGTGGAGGATCGCCCCATGTTGGATGACTGGGCGGCCAAGAAAGGCCCTGACGGGATCCTCGACTACTGGCAACAGAAGAACGTCGTGAGCATCGACGGAATGCCGACCGGGCTCCGAGGGCCTGAGACGGATGGTTGAGGCGACCTCACGCTCGGTCGAGCTCTACGTGGCGCCCTCCAGGCTTGAGCGCTGGACGGCGAACTTCCTGAAGCGCCACGGGGCAACCGCGAGCAACGTGGTCGACGGTGCGCTGGTGGGCTTCGCTCAGGACGGATCGAGCTTCGAGGCGCGGCTCCCGTTCGGACGGACCTACACGGGCCCCGCCACCAGTGAGGCGTTCCTGAAGGCGGCTGAGCCTCCGCGCGAGTGGGGCTTGCTGCTGGTGCGCAAGGGCGGCTTCGCGGTCGCTCGTGTCGAGGGCGATCGCATCGTGTCGAGCAAGGTCGGTCAGCGGCACGTTCTCGGTCGCTCGAAGGCCGGCGGCTGGTCGCAGCAGCGGTTCGCCCGACGTCGGGAGAACCAGGCGCGCATCGCCTACGAGGCCGCTGCCCACCACGCCGAGATCCTGATCGGCCACATGAAGGTGATCGTGGTCGGTGGCGACCGTTCGGCGATCGACGAGGTCGTCGCGATGACCGGCATCGGATCGCGCGTCGTGGCCACCATGCCGGACGTTCGTGAGCCACGCCGAGGCGTCTTCGAAGAGGCCGTGATCGACGCTCGCTCTGTCAGGATGAGGGTGACGAACGCAGTCTGACCTCTAGCGAGGTAGCGATGTGGCATCCCGAACCCGACTGGGTCCCGGTATCCGGTGGGCGAGGCCCGTCGACCGTGGGGGTTTGGCGCGTCGACAAGAGCTGGATCGTGAAGCGCGTCAGTGTGCCGAACGGCGAGGAATCGGCGGCGTACTCCCAACCGGACAACCCGACGTATTGGCGTCGGGAGGCTGAGTTCGCGCTGGCCGCCCTTCCGCTTCGCGGCGTGAGTGCGCCCGACGTCCACCGCATCGACGAGGACGACGACGGCTACACGCTGTGGACCAGTGCACACGATCGGTCGTTGGTCGATTCGACACGGGTAGCGAGCGCTCTCGCCGAGCTGGCTCTGACGGACGTCGATCGTGCTCCCTGGCACGCCGTCGGACATCTTCGGGCGAAGGTGGCGCAGGCCGAGTAGCACGAGGGTTGGCCCACTCTTGCTCGCACCACGATCGCTGACCTCTCCGATGCGTTCTGGGAGAGCCGACGCAGCATCCTTTCGCGCCTGGACGCCATGCCGCAGGTGCTGGCTCACGGCGACCTGGTGCAAGCGAACGTGCTCACCGTGCATGACGGCCGCGTGATCGTCATCGACTGGGGGAGTTTCGGCTGGTCGGCGCCCGGCGAGGACCTGGGG
>JBQCDC010000208.1:0-4590 GCA_051961575.1 Marmoricola sp. | reverse complement strand
TTCGGATCGTCAGCGAGCTGCCGTCGATCGCGAGTGGCGGTACGACCGCGTTGACACGGCTGCCGTCCTGCAGGCGGGCGTCCACCATCGGCGACGACTCGTCGACGCGACGGCCGATGCGGGACACGATCTTGTCGATGGTCCGGCGCAGGTGTGCCTCGTCCTTGAAGCGTCCATCGACCTTGACCAGCTTGCCGTGCTTCTCCAGCCAGATGTCCTGCGAGCCGTTGACCATGACTTCGGCGACGTCGGGATCGCGGAGGTACGGCTCGATCGGTCCGTAGCCGAGGATGTCGTCGGCGATCTCCTGGGTGATCTTCTGCCGTTCGGCAGCGGTGATCGGCCGCGGGTCGGCGGCCATGACCTCGGCGAGCACGGTCCGAACCCGGCTCTCGACCTCCTCGATGCTCAGGTTGGCGTCGTAGAGCTGCGGACCGAGCTGGCTGAGCAGCTCGGTGTGCACGTTCGACTTGAGCTCGTCCGTGCGGTTCGGCGGCGCCGGGGGAGTCCGTCGAGCCTGCTGCTCGTCGCCGAGGCGGCTTGCGCTCGGGTTCGCCGGGGTCTCATCGCCGAGGGCGGCAAGGCGCTCACTAAGACTGGTCATCATTTACCTCCTGGGCGCTTGCTACGGCCGAAGAGGCCGCGCTTGGTATTGGCGAGATCGGTCGCTCCGTCGGTGGTGACGGCGGCTAGTGCGGCGATCTCCCGCGAGACGCGGTGATCGGGGTGGCTCAGGGCCAACGGGCGACCGTGGTTGGTGGCGATCGCCACCGCGGTGTCCGACGGGATCGCCACCGAGACCGGCAGTCGAAGGATGCTCTCGACGTTCTGGGCGGTCAGCCCGACCTCGTCGTCAGCGCGGTTGAGCACCAGGTGCCTGTTCTCCTTGACGATGTCGAGGAGGTCGAGGGTCTCCATGGCCATCTTGGTGTTCTTCACCGTCGGCACGTCGAGAGTGGCCAGGACGATGAGCTCGTCGGTCGCGTCGAACGCCTGCAGCACCTGGTCGTCGAAACCTGGTGCGGTGTCGACGATGACGTACTCGAAGTGCTTGCGCAGCGTCGCCAGCGTGCGGCCGACCAACTCGGGCTTGATCCGCTCCTTGGCGTCCGGCGATGTCGGCGCCGCCAGCACCGAGATGTTGTCGTTGTAGCGGGTGAGGAGCCTCTGGAGCAGCGCGTAGTCGAGCGACGACTCGGACCCGACGGCCTCCTCGATGGTGTGCTCGGGGATCAGCTGCAGCGTGATCGCGACGTCACCGAAGGCGAGGTCGAGGTCGACGACGCAGACGTGCACCTTCGGGTCGCGCGCCAGGCACGCGGCGAGGTTGACGCTGACCGTGGTCTTGCCGGTGCCGCCCTTGGGGCTGAAGACCGTGATCACCCGACCGTTGGCGACGCCGTTGAGCGGGCCGTGAATGGCCTCCCACGTAGTGCGGATGCGCCCGATGGCCTCGCCGAGTGCCAGCGAGTCGCCCTCGGACACGACGGCTGGAATACCCAGCCGCATGGCGTCCTGGTAGACCTGCGTGTCCGCGTCACGGCGGATCAGCACCACTCCCGCCGAGGGGTGGGTCTCGCGCAGCTTCTCCGCGATCATCCCGGCATCGCGCAGGGACGTTCCCGGGCCGACGACGACCGCGTACTCGTCGGGTCGGCTCTGGAGACGCTTCTCCAACGCAACCGTGGTTTCGACGATGTCTGCGCCGTCAGGCAGCAGTGCGACGTGTGCCGCCGCACTGGCCTGATCGGACTCAAGTAGGACCGGCATCTGACCCTCCCGGTTCCGTGGCTCAGTTGAAGAGGTTGGAGATCGTGACCGGTGGGCCGGCCGCAACCTGCGACTGTCCGTTGAGAAGACCGAGGGACAAGGTGCCCTGCGACTGCGCGAAGAACAGCTTCTCGGCGTTCTTCTGCGTCACCGCGAAGGTGATCAGCGTGCTGGGCAAGGAAGTCCCCGCTTGAGCCGGGTTGGCCGACTGAGTCGGCTGCGTACTCGTGGAGCCCACTGCGATGACCTGAACCTTCGGGACGACCAGACGGGTATAGGTGCTTCCCCGGTCGGTCAGGAAGACGGCTACTGCGTTGCCGGGGTTCACGAAGCTGGCAACACGGCTCGGATCGGTCAGGCTGAACGAAACCGCGATCATGCCCTTCGCGATCGTCACCCCAGTGCTTGACTGGGCCGACCCGAACTTGGCTGCCACGATCTGCTCACCGGGGTACAGCGTGGTGAGTGCGACATCGCTGCTGATGCTCGACAGGTCGGTGAGCGCACCGCTAAGGACCGAACTCTGCGCGACGTCGCCCAGCGCGATCGCGCCCGAGGCCTGCGCTGACCCGACGGTCTCGCCTTGATTGATCGTCTTGACGACCTTCAACACCTTGACGGCGTGGTACTGGTCGGCCGCGCGCGAGTTCGCGCTGCGGACGTAAGCGACGACGAGCAACGTGCCCAGAACTGCGATCACCGCGGCCGCAAAGAGCAGCCCTTTCCTACGGTCCATGAAAACCCCTCCCAAGGCTTCTGCACGCCGCCGCGCCCTCCCTGGCAGCACCGGCAGTTCCCACCTTGGAGTACTTGCGGTAGGCGTGTCCTGAGAATGGGGAAATTCGTGGGGATCTCGATATGCCGGCTACGCCGGCACTCGACCAACGAGTCAGCGGGAGTAGATCGCCTCGATCTCGTCGGCGCACTGGGCCATCACGACGTTGCGCTTGAGCTTGAGGCTCGCGGTCAGCTCGCCCGTCTCTTCGGTCCAGATGCGGGGGATGATGACGAACTTGCGCACCGACTCCGCCTGCGACACGGCGCGGTTCGCATCGTCGATGGCGAGCTGTACCTCGGCGCGTAGGTCTGGGTCGTTCACCAGGGCGGCCAGGGGAGCGGTCTTGTGGTTCGCCTCGCGCCACTGCGGCAGGGCATCCGGATCGATCGGGACGATCGCGGCCACGAAGGGCTGCCCGTCGCCGACGACCATGCACTGATCGACGAGCCAGTTCGCACGGATGCGGTCCTCGAGGGCCGCGGGTGCGACGTTCTTTCCGCCCGCGGTGACCAGGATCTCCTTCTTGCGCCCGGTGATGCGCACGAAGCCCTCGTCGTCCACCTCGCCGATGTCGCCGCTGTGGAACCAGCCCTGCACGTCGATGGCCTCAGCTGTGGCGGTCGGGTTGTTCCAGTAGCCGGTGAAGACCTGGCCGCCCTTGAAGAGGAGCTCCCCGTCGTCGGCGACGCGAACGCTGGTGCCGGGCAGTGGTCGCCCGACCGTGCCGACCTTCTGCGCTCGAGGAGAGTTCACGGTCAATGCGGCTGTGGTCTCGGTGAGGCCGTAGCCCTCGAGCACGTTGACTCCGAGCCCCCGGTAGAAGTGCGCGAGACGCTCGCCCAGCGGCGCACAGCCGGACACCGCGTAGGCGCAGTGTCCGCCCAGAGCGTGGCGCATCCGGGCGTAGACGAGGCGGTCGTAGGTCGCACGCCGTAAGCGATGCGCAAGGGAGGCGTGACCGCCGTCCTGAGATCGTGACCAGTCGATGGCGGCTTCCACCGCGCGTTGGAAGAGCCGGCCGTGACCGTCGGCAGCAGCACGCTGCGAGGCGGTGTTGAAGATCTTCTCGAAGATCCGCGGCACCGCCAGGACGAACGTCGGCTGGAACTTCGCCAGGTCGTCAAGCAGGTGTCGGATGTCGCTGCTGTGGCCGAGCCGGACACCTGCTCGAATGCTGCCGACCTGGATGACGCGCGCGAATACGTGCGCCAGCGGCAGGAAGAGCAGCGTCGAGTTGCCCTCGCCGTCGCCGAACAGCTCGGCGAGCTCGTCGATGGCGACCGAGGCCTCGAACGAGAAGTTCGCGTGGCTCAACCCGCAACCCTTCGGACGGCCGGTGGTCCCGGACGTGTAGATCAGGGTCGCGACGTCCTCGCCGCCGGCCGCGACGCGCCTGGCGTCGACCACCGCCGGATCGACCTCGGCTCCGCGCGCGATCAGCATCGCCACGCAGTCGTCATCGATGCCCCAGATCTGAAGCGCGTTCGGGGCGTGGCTCGCCGCCTCCTTCAGCCGGTCGACGTGGGCTGCCGTCTCGCCGATCGCCACGACGGCCTGGGAGTCCTGGAGGATCCACTGGACCTGCTGCAGACTCGAGGTCTCGTAGACCGGCACCGTCACCGCTCCGACGTACCAGATCGCGTAGTCGAGCAGGGTCCACTCGAACCGGGTGCGCGCCATGAGGGCAACCCGCTCGCCAGCGCCCACTCCGGTCGCGATCAAGCCGGCGGCGACGGCCTGCACGTTCGCATGGAACTCGCTCGCCGTGACGTCGATCCAGTCACCGTCGACGCGACGGCTGAGCAGGACCCGGTCCGGTGTGTCCGTGGCATGGCGCACGACGTCGTCGGCGAGGTTCTCGCGCGTCGGCAAGGTGAGGGTGAGCGGCGTCGCGTACTCGCGCATGACCTACCTCTCAGTTCGAGGGCGCCCCCAAGCGTGAATGGGCTTGCCAGATGCGGACGCCGACCGCCACAAGCACTGCTGGAGGGGCGACTCGGCTGGCAGCCACGCTAGCCTGAAGCCCCACCGCAAGGACAGGA